>CACYBV010000215.1 GCA_902772745.1 uncultured Eubacteriales bacterium | reverse complement strand
GTATGGGTATTCGTGATGGTGATGTCCATATCTCGCCGGCTGAAGTTCTGCACATAGATGTCGTTTCCTTCAGCATCGGTCAGCGGATAGTTGAGATCGCCCGAGGTCTCCGCAAAGGTGTAGCTGTAGCGGTTTCCGTTTTCATCATACTGCAGAACGTGCTTGAAGATATCTTTCCAGCCGTTTTCCTCGGAAAGCGTCAGCGTATCACCGGTATCGACGCCGTCGCGCACCAGGTGGATAATGACCGACGAAGGCCGGACGCCGTCGCGGTTGTCGGAATCGTTCCATTTCTTCTGGATATTGAATTCATAGGGCACGATGCCTACACGGACATAGTCGTTGAAAATGTACGCGGGTGATTTTCCGCCGATCGGGTCAACCTGTGTGCAGTTCAGGTACAGGCAGTTGAATGCGTAGCCGTTGTTCGCAGCGTCTTTCCGGAGTTCCGGATCCTCATTGAACGGATCGTCCGGAGTACCCGCGGTTTCATAGGCCTTCGCCTGCATACGGACGGTAACGTAGAAGCTCTCGCCTTCTACGGAAGGATCTTCGCTGCTCTCGCCATGCAGGACAAAAGGCGTGCCGTCCGGTTTGAATCTGCAGTCGATCGCAATCGCCTTTACAAGAGACGGATCCGACGGAAGTTCCGTGGTCCAGCCGTTTTCAGGATCGAGAATATGGTTGATGACCGCGTTTTCATCCGGGGCATTCTGGTCAAAGTCCATGGCGGGCGCCGTCACGTCGAGCGTCTCCGTCATATTATAATAGACCACCGGGATAATTCCGTAAGTATTCGTCAGTTCGGAAGTATCGAGGGATACGAACTCACCTTTCCACTGCTTTTCACTGCCCGTATCATCGTCCGTGTCATGCGGAATATAATTCTCGATGGAATCGATCAGGATCATGTTCTGCGTGTCGGTGTCGAGGCCGGACGCGACATAAAGCATGTAGGTATAATAATTGGCTTCGTTTACCGTAACCTGAGGCGTGCCGTCACGGCCGGTGCTCCAGACCCCGAGACCGTCCCGCGTTACGAACTTCAATGCGTCAGTCTTGGCAAAGAAGTCGATTTCTTCATGGTGAAGCACCGCTCCTGCATAGACAAACGCATTGTTCGGGTCTCTTGCGGGATCCAGGTCTGTCATCAGAATCTTGTCGTCGCCGACGGCGTTCATCGCTCTCTGGTTGTTGTTCGCCTGCGGGTCGTCGGGCTCGCCTGACCAGCCGTTGATATTGCCGAGCGTGTCTTCGTTTCCTTCATACGCCGCGACGTTTCTTGCGTTGTCAAGGCCGTACATCTTGGCCTGGTCCCAGGAATAGGTCGCGTCAAACTGCAGGATCTGCTGGTTGAAATAACCCTCTTTGGGATAGGTTACGTCGTTCGGATACGGGTTGACATAATTCGGGTTGTTTCTCTGGAAGTATTCGTAATGCTTCGCAGCATCG
This sequence comes from uncultured Eubacteriales bacterium, assembly GCA_902772745.1. Lineage (GTDB taxonomy): Bacteria > Bacillota > Clostridia > Lachnospirales > Lachnospiraceae > UBA1267. The sequence goes on along the minus strand of CACYBV010000215.1, from coordinate 9,343 downwards.
AATTCGACGACCAGCATAACGCGGCCGCTGTCTTTATAGTTTTCAATGGTGTAGACATCTTTTATGGAATCCCCGCTCTGAAGCCTGACCGTTGAAATGTCCGGCTGTACCCCGAGAGGCAGCAGGTCATACCATGTGCCTCCGGTGGTATCCGGAATCACGCCCTCTTCGATAGCCGCAAGATATTCGCCGCGGTCCAGCACGTTCGACTGCTGAACCATTTTAACCGTCGTATGGATCTTGAGGAGTCTTCTCACCGTATCATTATCGGTTACACTGAAGCTCTTCTCAGATCGAACCGCCACACGGTAGTTACGGCCGTGGAGCCACGCGCGCGCCCAGTCGGAAAGGGACATTCTCGTTTCTCCCTGATGGTCGATAATATTCAGTACAGCGAAGTTGTCCAGACTGCACATTCCGTAGTCGCTCTGTTCGAACACGGCCGTGAGCCTGTCCTTAAGAGTCTGCGAATCGGAAAGCAGGCGGACGCCGACATTATAGGACATGCGCGCGGCGTCGATGCGCTTCGCTTTCCATTCCGCTTCGTCGGTTCCTTCATATCCCGGAAGGACGATCGTTGTCTTCACCTTCAGAACATGGGCCGGAAGATTGACCTGGTAGCGGCCGGTCTTCGTCGCGCCGTTCGACACGGTCACATTGCCGTTTCCGTCGAGTTCCGCATATTTCACCCAGGTTTCGCCGGAATCCGTGGAAAGAAGGCCCCAGAGTTCCTCTGTCGGCGGGTCTGTCACCGCCGTATCGTAGAAATACCAGTTATCATATTTCGTATTCTGTCTGTACTGCTGGAAAGTGGGCCTGTCCATAACGACATAGGCAATTTCCGCGTCATCAAGAGTGAGCCTTATGATATCGTCAAAAAGAAGCGTATTGCTCAGTGCTGTACCCAGGGTATCGGCTCCGTAGTTGTCCTCGAGCTCCAGCTTTACGTCCTGCCTGCCGTAACTCAGGTAGACGTTCGGTGTGAAGCCTGTTCCGAGCGTATAAGCCATAACGCGGCCGTATCCGTTCACATTATAGGATACAATGGTATCCTTGCCGCTCTTTAAGATATTCAGCGCACGGTCCCTTGTGGACTCGCGGTTCGAATCACGGTAGGTATAGTCCGCATTCTTGTTCATCGTGGCATAGCCTGCGGGAACGATGAAAGGAATCTCCGCAAGCTTTACATGCTGCTCATGATATTTGTTGGTGTATGTCCAGGTATGGGTTTCGGAATTGTATTCACTCTTGTTGAGAGAATACCACCACTCATCATATTCGCAGAGTTCACCGTCTTCATCATAAACCAGGTTGTATCTTCTGTGAGTGAAGGTATTCTCACCGGCATAATACTTTCTCGCGGTTCCGCCGTCGTCCCAGGAGAAGGTCCAGTTGTTGTCTTCGTTCAGCGATTTATAGGTGTAGATCGGGTTTCCGTTCGCATTGCTGTAATAATAGTTGTAGACCTGCTGGCTGGAAGGACGGTTTCCCGCTGCGTTGTTGTTGTCGTCCCAGACCTTTTTGATCGAATAGGTCACAGGCACGCGGAAGGTCGCGGTTGCATCGGCCTCTTTCGTGCTGGGGATCTCGTCGTCATATCCTGTAACGGTGATTGTCTGATGGTTCGAAATCGCGTATTCCGCCTGCTCATCCGGGAAATCTTCCCTAAGATACGCGGTCCAGACATAAGCCGATTTCGGCGTCGTGGAGTAGCCGTCGTAAATGGTCGCGGTGACGCTTTCGCCGTCTCCAGATACCTTGTTCCCGTCGGCGGCACCTGAAACGCCTAAAATCCGGCCGCGGACATCGAGAACTTCCGATTCCGTATGCGTGGCGTTAAGATAATGAATAACTTTGCCGTTATAGGTGTCTGTCACGGTCATTTTGAAGGGCTGGCTGCCCGTCGCAGAACCGGAAATATACCATTTGACAAAGCTGTAGCTGCCGGCATCATCTCCAAGCGTATCCAGGAAAGCCTGGGGAATTCCCGCTGCAAGCGCAGCCGCTTTTGTATGATAGACGAAATACTCTCTGTTCGTGGAATCGTAAGCACTCTTTGTTGCACTCGCGGCTTCCACATGCGTATCGATCTCCGCATGAATCTCATTACTCGTCAGAGAAAGAACCTCGTCACTTCTCGTAGTGACGTTGATCGTTGCAGTCAGGAGATTGGATACGCCGAGATTGGATGCATCGGTGTGATGATCCGAAGAATCCGTCACATCGATGTCCACCATATCCGGTGCGTTCACATCGCGGAAAGTGCCCTGGATCATGACCTTGGTCGTGGCCACAATCCTGCGGGTATTGGTGATGACGATCGTATCGCCCACTCTGCGCCAGTTGAAATCCGCACCGGTCTCCGGCGCTTCCGGAACGGAAAGCGTGAGACGGCCGGGTTCTTCGCCGTACCGGTCGAGCCAGATATACGCAGGTATAACGATCTCGACGGTTCCGGCCGGATGGTCGTCTCTGCCGGAGAGTGAGAAGTCGATCTGGAACTGCTGGTTTCCGACCACTGCCGAATCAGTGGAAAGATACAGGGTATCCCTGCCGGCGGGGGTGTCCGATCCGGTGCTCTTGGAGAGCCACTTGATGTAAATGCTTTCAACCGTCATACCGTCGCCGTGTATGGGGCCTTCTGGTGCGGAGATAACACCGGATCCTTCTCCGCCTTCTCCGCCTTCTCCGCCTTCTCCGCCTTCTCCGGATCCTTCTCCTTCACCTTCGCCGGAGCCGTCCCTGTCCGGAAGATTTTCTTCCTCACCGGCCGCAGCGAGCGAATAGACAACGCCGTAGACCGAGAAGCTGTCGGTTTCGAAACTTGCCTGCAGGGCGACACCCTCGGTATCGGAGGATTCAAAATCCAGTTTGGTATCCCCGAGTTCCTCTGCCGTCACCACATCCGTCGCAACGTCAGGGGTTTCCATCTGTCCTTCTTCCACTTCATGGACAACCTGAAGGTCCTCAGTCTGAAGGATCTCGCTGCTGATGAGAACAATGTTTACACGAACAGGCGCCTGCGGTTCGATTTCCGTGTCCCCGGAAAGGATCCGGATGTCAAAGAAGCGCGCAGCATACGAAGGCACGGCCTCGTCTTCCTGAAGACCGAGAGCTCCACGTGCCTGCAAAAGGTATGCTTCGTATTCGGGGCTTCCCGGAAGGATTTCGTCAGCAGAGAGGACTGCGTCTCCGGGAATCTTCGCCTCTTCCGGCACATCGACCGTAATGTGGTAGTCGGCGCCTTCAGCGGTCAGTATAACCGCCTCGTAAACGGGTTCGGAAGTTTCTTCTGAAGGTGCGTTTTCTGAAGGAGTTTCCCCGGAAGAAGCTTCACTGGCGGAAGGTTCCTCTTCGGAACTGTCCCCGGAAGGTGCTTCATAGGAAGTTTCGGCAGAAGACTCTGCTTCGGGAGTTTCTTCGGAAGCGGTTTCTTCGGAAGAATTTTCCCCGGACAGGGATTCCCCGGAAGAAGGTTCCTCATATGACGGGTTCAAAGCTTCGGAGCCGCTTTCCTCTGTATTTTCTCCGTCTTCAGGGTTTTCGCCGGAAAAAGCCGTATTCTGAAAAGCGGTATCATCCTCCGGAATGGTCCCGTCTTCCGAAACGTCACCGTCCTCTGCCGGACTTTCAGCTTCGGAGACTGTCTTCCCTGCCTCCGCCTCTTCGGAAAGCTCCGGCTCCTCTCCGGAATCTTCTGAAACCGCCGGATCGGAGTTTTCACCGGACAAGGTTCCGGCGTCCTTTCCGTCTTCATCGGATACCGCATCCGGATTCTCCTCATCCTGTTCGGACAGAATATCCTCCGCAGCCTCGGAAACATTTTCCGCTGTCTCTGAATCGATATCCGCAGTGTCTTCAGCGCTTTCAGTATATTCGACGCCCGGATTCCCGTTTTCAGAATCGCCTACCGCATGGGCAATCTCTGTCGTCGATATGACAGTGCTGTAAATCATGATCATTGCAAGCAGCATCGCCGTAATCCTTCGAATGATCAGGCTGCTGTGTTTTCTTTTGTGCCGTGGACTTTTCCTGTTGAAGTCTCGGTTTCCGGTCCCGGAACTGTTCAATCGATTATCCATGGTTTTCCCTCTTTTCGATTATTTGCCGGTAGATCCTTGTTTTCTTCGTTCCCGGGCAAGGGGAACTATCCGGTGAAGTCCTCGTAATTTTCTGAAAAAGTGTATAATATCTCCTTATACTTCACCTTTTGATACCAAAATATCAGGCTCTGTCCAACAAATGTCCAACAAATATCGGTAAAATTCGAAAAAATCCTGTAATTTTTTCGAAAAATATAAAAAAAACATATAGTAAGTCGTTCTGCAGATAATCACCGGAAGCGGTGCAAAGCCGCATTCCGGGACTTCCGGCATTCGTCAAATCTCCGTACGCCGGCGTACGGAGATTTCCTCATTGCAGGTCACAAAAAAAGCGCCGGACTGTATTCATACAGTCCAGCGGTTTTTCCATCTTTATCCGTACAGGAGACGGAACATCAGGTATTTCATCTTCTTTTTCCTCAGCATCAGCGAGCAGATTTTCTTCTTTCCTGCCTGCAGAAGGCGAAGCGCGCTTTTCTTTCTGAAGCTCCCTCCATACAGGAGTGCTTCGTAATCCGTGAGAAAAGCCATATCGGCTTCCGGGATTTCAAGTTCCGAAGAAGCGCGGGCGGAAAGCTCCCTGACCGTCTCGTCTTCCCTTCGCTTTGTTCCAAGAAAAGACAGCATCTGGAGAAGCTGCTGCGCCTGCATCAGGTATCGGCCCTCGTCGTTTTTCTGCTGGTACCGGATCCTCCGGATCAGGCGTTCCAGGAGGATAAACAGGACAAAGAACGCCACGAGGAACAAAAGTGCATACAGGCCCGATTTCAGTATACGGAGGATCATTCCGAAGTCAAAGCCTTCTCCCTCTTCTTCCTCTCTTTCCTGCGGTGTCAGGAGACTCTCGTCAAATTCCTCCTGCTCCATGCGGAAATCTTCTTCCGTCGGCATCGGGGCATTATCATTGTTCTTATCCGGCTCTTTCTCCCGCGAAGCGGTTTTCCAGCCGGTATACCGGAATTCCGAGAAACCCGGCGTCGGTTCAAACGGAATCCAGCCGACATTTTCAAAATACACTTCCGGCCAGGCGTGGGACATGGATGATTTCACCGTGATCTCGCTGCTGCTGCTTCCGGGGACCATAAAGCCCTGGCAATAACGTGCGGGATAACCTTCCGCACGCGCGAGAAGCACAAACGCCGTCGCAAAATAGGAACAGTAGCCGGAACGCTTTTCGAGCATGAAATAGTCCAGGAAATCCGATGCGGAACTGATTGAAGACGGCAGCCGGCCCGGGCTTGTGGTATAAGCATAGGAATTCAGGAGCTGCTCCAGCCGCTGAAGCCGTTCCAGCGATTTTTTCTCCGTTCCTTCATAAACCCGGTCGAGGTATTCCTGAAGCTCTTCCGAAATCTCCGGCGTTTCCCGGAAATACTGGTGTACTTTCCCGCGGTAGCTTCTCAGGTCCTGAGCGGTGATTTCACTGTCAAGCGAGGTGTAGCGGTGATAGCACGAGCGGATAAACGCTTCGTCGTCATAGCCTTCCTGCGGCGTCGTAAGTATTTCCCTGAAATACGGCGTCCCGATATTCAGGAGGTTCGCTTTCACGGTATACTCCGTGCCGTAGCCTTTTCTCCTCTTGTACCGCAGGTTTCCGGTGCTGTCCTCATAAATCTTATTCATGTCCCCCGACTTCAGATAGCTTGTTTTCTGAGGGACGAAAAGCGCATTGGTCTTGATATAGCGGTAGGTAATCGTGATTTCCAGACTTTCAAGGTAATCCGGAATATGATCCTTGTCCGAGCGGCTTATGGCAAGATAGGTCATGAAGCCGTCGATCGCGTAATCAAAATCGGCCGCTTCGTCATCCTCGTACCATTCCCGGCCGTCAAAACGGTTCATCACCCTTCCGGAAAGGTACATCGGGGTGCGGAGGCCCCTCTGGGATTTCAGAAGCAGGTTGTCCTGGTCGGAAGCCCGGACATTTCCGGAAAGCGACGAGTCTTCGGAAAAGCCGCTGTAGCTGAAGCGGTAGGAACTCCCGAAATTCAGCACAAGTGACTGTGAAAACTTCCGGACGCCTTCTTCGACCGCTTTGTAAGCGTTCCGGAAAAATTCCCAGTCATAGGGTTTATCGGGGGCAGGCATCACAAAAACAAGCGCCCCGTACAGAAGGAATGCCGGCATCAGATACATCAGGAAGCGCGGCGAAGAACCGGTCTTCTGTTTTTTCCAGCGCATGCGGAGGACTTCCGCGACCGACATCAGAACCAGCGTGATCACAACAGCGCTTCCCAGGTGCGGAACACGGACGCCGGTCGCCATCAGTACGATGAGGCCCGCAAGACAGAGCACGGAAATCACTGCTTTCGGAACCGGACGGCGGTATATGATCTCCGCAAGGAGAAAAGCGCCCGAAAACACAAGGCCTGCCTGAATGCATTCACAGCCCCGGAGGAATCCATTTTCCTCAAGCTCACCGAAAAAAGCCCATCTCGGCCAGGCTCGGAAAACGGCGAAAAAGTTCTTCCATTCGACGACGGAGACAAAGAGAACAAGACCCGAAAGGACAAAAGCCGCGACCATGATTTTCATCCGGCCTTTTGCCGAAACGAGAAGGTTTGCGGAAAGCAGCAGAAGGGCCCCGGTTACGATATGCGTCCAGTGAAATTCCGGAAGCCGCAGGTACTGACCGAGGAAAACGTACAGGATCGCACCGTACAGGATCGACAGAAAGAAGCGATACAGGCCTTCCGAACGGATCAGTTCAAAGAGGTTTTCCCTGCTGAAAGATTTTCTTTCTTCCATCATAGCACCTCCTTCAGGTCCTGATCGGGACCGACGGAGACGATCGCGAGACGTTCCGATATTCCGTCGGCAAAATCCGGAAGCTGCTCTTTCGTTACGGTGTACAGAATCACCGTATGTCCTGATTCCGCATAGGCAAGCGCTTCGGAATACAGTTCCTCACTGATCTCCCGTTCCACGATAAACAGGATCGGGAGTTCCGAGATGCTGCTGCGTACGGCCGGCACCCGGAACAGATCCGAGAGCGTTTCCGTGCGTCCGAAGCTGATTTCCGGCGTCCTGGCATAATAATGTTCAAAATCCGAAATGCTTCCGATCTTTTCTGCGTCCTTTTTCCCGGTCCGGATCAGGCTCAGGGGAATACTTTCACCCGCAGCATACAGCATGATCGCGATCACGATTTCGAGGATCTTGTTTTCGGCGGGAATATAGCTTTCCGGCGCCTCCTTATCCTCTCTTCTCGTACTGAAAAGAAGCGCCGCCCCGTTCCTTTCTTCCCGGATCAGGTTCCGGACCTTCAGCTTCCCGGCACGGGCGGATTTCTTCCAGCCGATCAGCTTTACAGGATCGCCAGCGACATAATCCCTGAGCACGGAATCCGGCTCGGTTACCTGGTCATAGCGCTCTGTCAGGATCGGCGCCTGCAGGTTTTTCAGCGCGGAAATCTCATGAATTTCCACAATCTTCGGGAGCACGGAAGCGCGGATCGTTCCGGGGAAGCGGTATCTCAGGCGGAAAAGCTTCATAAAATCCGTCAGCACGACATCCCGAACGCCGACTTCGTATTCTCCGCGGTATCTGCAGATGAGCCTCGTCTCATAAGTATATCGGTCGTTCGGCAGGAGTTCGTACTCCGGATTTTCCGGGAGTTTTTCGATCTCTGAAAAATCCGAATAGAACCGTACATGAACCGAGGAAAATGCAAGGCGGTCTTCGTTCTGCAGCGTAAAAAAATAGGACACCGGATCGCCGGACACAATGGTCCGGCTGCCGATCTCCTGGTAAATGCGGAACCGCAGCAGAACAATAATCAGATAAATCAGACAGACCGGCGGAATCAGAAGCACGGCAAAAAAGAAGCTGTAGCTTACCGTACCGCCGAAAAAACTGATCGCGACAAGAGACAACGCAAAGAGAGCAAGATAGATCAGCCAGTGTATCCTTGAGATCCTGCGTTTTTTCTTATTCTTCTTATTCTTCTCATTCTCCTTGTTTTTTTTCATGGCTTATACCGGAACCCGGATCTTCCCGATCAGGCGCTTCAGAATTTCAACAGAACTTTCGCGGCGGATCCTCGCCTCCGAGGACAGTACGAGCCGGTGCGAAAGGACCTTGACCGCAAGTTCCTTGATATCATCCGGGCGTACATAGTCGCGGCCGTCGAGATATGCGAGCGCGCGTGATGCCGCAATAAGATGCAGAAAGGCTCTCGGACTGGCGCCAAGAGCCAGTCCCTCTTCTTTCCGGGTTGCGCCGATAATCGTTTCCGCGTAGGAAAGCACCTTATCGGAGACCGTGATCCCGGAAACCGCACGGCGCATTTCAAGGATATCCTCCGGCTCGAGGACAGCCTCAACCTGTTTGGAAGCTTCCCCGGAAAGGAAGCGCCTGGCCATCCGCAGTTCCTCCTCTTCGGCGGGATAACCGATCGAAAGTTTCATCATGAAACGGTCTAACTGAGCTTCCGGCAAGGGATAGGTGCCGACATATTCGATCGGATTCTGCGTCGCGATCACAAGGAAGGGTTCGGGAAGGGGATAAACGGTACCGTCCACCGATACCTGGCGCTCTTCCATCGCCTCGAGAAGGCCTGCCTGAGTCTTGGGGGAAGTGCGGTTGATCTCATCCGCAAGAATGACATGGTTCATCACAGGACCGGGCTGATAGACGAATTCACCGGTCTGCATCCGGTAGACAGATCCGCCGGTCACGTCGGAAGGAAGCGTATCCGGAGTGAACTGGATCCGCCCGAAGCTGCAGTTTAATGACCTTGAAAGCGCAAGGGCAAGCGTCGTCTTGCCGACACCCGGTACATCTTCAAGAAGGATATGTCCGTCCGCGAGAAAACAGGCGACGACGTCACGCACCGTGTCTTCCTTTCCGATCAGCACTCTGTTGATGTTTCGCTGAAGCTGCAGGGCTCTTTCGTAATCTTCCGCCATTTTCCGTATCTCCTTTTTCCATGCCGTTCATCTTCGAAAACAAGGTATCCGTTTCCAGCGCCGCATCTTTTTTCAAAGCACTGTTTCCCAGCAAATCCGCGCACCCGTAAAAGCGGCTCTGATATCCTTATCAGTACTGATGTTTTTCCCGCTCCCGGAAACTGCGCTCCACTTCCCGCGCCGCATCTTTTTTGGCGATGGCTTCCCGCTTATCGTAGAGTTTTTTGCCTTTCGCAAGTGCAATTTCCACTTTTACAAGACTTCCGGAGAAATATACCTGCAGCGGGACGAGGGTATAGCCTTTTTCGGAAAGCCTGCTCTCAAGTTTCC
>CACYBV010000214.1 GCA_902772745.1 uncultured Eubacteriales bacterium | reverse complement strand
GGTCATGAACCCGACAGAGGCTTCTTCTCGCACGGCTGGACCGATGCCGGAAAAGGCGACGCGGATTTCAGCATCAGCGAACGGTATGTCTACGAAAACGGCGGCGTTGCAGGCGACAGTTATTCCTTTGACCTCGCCTACGCCACGACGATGCCGATGAGTTTCCTGAAGGGGGATTTTACTGTCCAAAACGGCCAGACCAGCAATCTCGACGGCCCGATCTGCATCGACAAAGGCGTGACGGTCACGATCGAGGACGGCGGCGTTTTAGCCGTCTCCGGCTGGGTCGTCAACAACGGTACGATCAGGGTCAAAAAGGGCGGCACACTCCTCGTGATGGACAGCGAACGCCTCGGAAACGGCGTGCTGGCGACCTTTAACAACACCGAAGGAGAACATGCGGGAAGAATCCTCTGCGACGGCACGATCATCGTGATGCCGGGCTGCAAGATGCATGCCGGCGGTACTCAGGGACTCCGCCTCGGATCGACCGCGCAAGTTGTGAATTACGGCGCGATCCTCGCAACAAATTTATATGTTGCGAACAGCTATACGATTGAGAACCGCGGAAATGACAGTGTGGTCCTTGCCGGCTATGACATCGAGGACGGCGGCTACATCCTCACGAAGGCGGAAGTCACATTGGGGTCGTATTCGGATGTTTACAAAACGGTCCCCGCCTATTACCCCGGATTAGGGAACGTCCAGTCTTCCTATGCAGCAAATGTTGCAAAAGATGCTGTATACGGAAACGGGAAATCCCGAATTTATTATTGTTTCAAAGAGTATGTGGGATATACGAAAGTTACCCTGAGAACGCAGGAAGCGCCTCGGACGGATATGTATTTTTGCAATTGATTCCGGTGAATTCATCACGGAGACGAAAGGATCGGAATAATGAAACAGGGCTTCATCAGAAAAAGCATCATCAGGCTCACCGCGGCGGGGATCCTTTTCCTCTCTGCGGTGCTTGCGGGTTTTTCCCTGAGCGTCTGCGCAGCGGAGGACCAGGATCCGGATGATGATTTTACCTATACCGGCCCCCTGGATCCCGAAACCAGCGAGCCGGTACGCGAGGGTGAAAAGAAGGAAAACGGCCGGATCCGTCTGTCGGAGAACATGGAGTATGACAAGGATACCGGCTATTACGTCTACTCCTTCAACAACGGTCTCGCCGAAGTCCGGAGCACGGCTGCGGACGGTATGTATACGAAGGATTCCGTGGCCATTTCAACCGCGGCGGATTCGTCGATCGTCGTTTACAAGGACGGATCGCTTCTGACCGGAAAAATCGAGGCCGTGAAGGAACCCGGCGAATACATCGTCTCGACACAGTCCGGTGCGGATTTCACCCGGCTGTTCGCTTTTACGATCCTCAGGAAAAGCACAAACGGTCTGCAGCATTTTAATGTGCCGGAAGGGTTTTATATGTCGGACGCGAAACTGAACGGTTCCGGATACAATTATACCCGCTACGGCGCGGACCTCGAGTCAGAAGGCAATTACATACTGAGCTATATCTGCGGCGCTTCGGAACGGGTCTACACACTGGAGATTACGGTGGACCGGACGCCGCCGACCCTGGAGTTTTCAGGGAAAATCAATTCCGAGAATCAGGTGCGTTCAGCGCTGAATTTCACCGGCGTTGAAGAAGGCGGTTCGGTCGTAGTCCTCCAGGACGGTGAAAACGTTTCGGTCCGGGCGGAAAGTGACGGCTCCTATTCGCTGAGGGATTCGGGCTATTATGTGATCCGGGCTTATGATGCGGCCGGCAACATGACGGAGTATCAGTACCGGGTCATGATGTATTTCAACATCAGCAGCATCCTCTTTGTTCTGCTTGCGGCAGCACTTCTTCTGGGCATCGGCATCTATGTGATGATAAGGAGAAAGAGTCTGAAAATCGGCTAATTACAGAATGATTACGAAAGGCAGGTGGCAGCCTTGTTTGACACCTTATTCGGCGGCGTCAGCGACCTTCTCGGGGACGGTATATCATCGCTTCTCGAGAGCATCCTGAACGCGACACTCTTTAAAATATTTTATTACCTGGAACGCGCGCTGTGTCAGGTGATCAATATCCTGTATCAGCTCTTCGAGGTCTTTTCCGGGCAGACGAAAGTCAAGTACGCGGGAGAACCCGACTACCTGATCAATATTTTTTTCAACAATAAGGTCATCAGCAATGTTTACTGGGCGATGGCCGGGATCGGTATTGCGCTGACATTCGGGTTCACGATCTGGGCGGTTATCAAGAAGATGTTCGACATCTCGGACCGGGAGCAGCGGTCTCTCGGGCAGATCCTGACGGCGGCTTTTCGGAGCATTGTGATCATTATCGGCCTTACGGTGATCATGAACGTTGTCATCGAGGGCACCAACGTCCTGATGCAGCAGGTGAACTTTATCTTCAACAACGCGGAGCACCTGGACGAGCCGGACGAAAAAGTCTTTACGGACGAGGAGTATGCCGCCATGGGAAGGGTGCTCCTCACGATCGGCAATTATTCGCTGATCAAGTCTTCGAACAACCGGTACAACCTGAACTCCTGTTATAATGCGATACGCTCGGACATGTACTACCTGCAGGAACGCAAGGTCTTCGTATATGATTATTATAAAGTGGACGAGAACGGCAATGTGGTCGAGTCCTGGCAGTCGCTTCTCGCGAGAATCGCGCGTTCGTCGGACCTCTCCAAGGAACTTGCCGTCGATCAGTATAATGAGAATGTCTCAGAGGCACTGACCTATGTAATGGATTTCCTGGCGAACAACAAGTATGTGTCGGCGAGAGACCGGATTGCCAAGAAGTACAGCTCGGAAGAGAAGTTCCATCTGGACCGTCTGGTGTTCCTGATGGGTACGCTGAGCGCCGCCAAGAATCCGGAATACAACGTGAAACCGCAGCATGACGACGCGCTCCGCGGCCCGTACTACTATGAAGACGGCAAATCGGTTTATAATCTCGATAACGTGAAAGAGGATTTCGACATCGGCTTCAAGACGGACTACATCCTGGTCTGGATGATGGCGGTCGCCTGTATTTTCGACCTTGTAGTCATTATCATGAACTGTGTCGCGAGAATCTTCAACATGATCTTCCTGTACATCATCGCGCCGCCAATCATTGCGGCAGCGCCGCTTGATCAGGGCGGGAAGTTCAAACAGTGGACCACGGCTTTCCTGATTCAGGCCCTGTCGGTTTTCGGTACGGTGATCGCGATGCGGCTCCTGGACATTTACCTTCCGCTTGTCATGGATCCGGACCTTGTGCTCTTTGAGAATTCGAAATACATGAACATGTTCGCAAAGTTCATCATGGTCTACGCCGGTTTTGAAGTTGCAAAGAAGGCCACCGGCCTCCTGACCGGTATTCTCGCAGACAGCGCCGGCTGGCAGTCGATCCAGGCCGGCGATATGAGCTCCTCTGCAGGAAAGGCGATCGGTTCCGCGATCGGCGCCGGCAAGGCTGTCGCAGGCGCAGCAATCGGAACCGGCAAATACGTCGGCGGCAAGGCGCTCGCGGTCGGTGCTTTTGCCGCGAAGCCCCTGACAAACCGGATCAAACGGCCATTCAAGGAACTCGCTGATAAGTGGTCGAAGCTCGGCACCGGCGGACAGCAGTCCAGAAACGAGAAGGCAATCAAGGAGAAGATTTCCTCTGCGAAATACCAGAAGCAGTATCTGGATGCGCATCCCGAAGACCGGCAGTGGCTGGAGGGTCCGCAGAATGCGAACAACAATAATAACCAGAACCCGAATAACAATAACCAAAACCCGAACAACAATAACAATAATAACCTGAACCCGAACAACAACAACCAGAATCAGAACCAGAACCAGAATCCGAACAACAATAACGGCAACAACCGCAACAACAACAACTTCGTTGCGCCGCCGCTTCCCAGACGTTACCAGGGAGACGAAGGCGCCGGAGGCGGCGGTGCGGGTGCCGGTTCGCGGAACCTCCGGCACCGTTTCGGATTCGACCAGCCGCCGGGAGGCGGCGGTCCGGGCGCAGGCGCCGGGGTCGGCGGCCCTGGCGGGAGACGCGCCGGCCAGGGCCCGCAGCAGGGCGGCCAGGGTCCGCAGCAGGGCGGCCAAGGCCCGCAGCAGGGCGGTCAGGGTCCGCAGCAGGGCCCGCCTCAGGGCCAGCAGCCGCAGAGAAGAAGGGCCGGCTCGTTCAGCCAGAGGAGTATGAGAAACCTCTGAGGCAGCCAGCGGCATAATTGAGCGCTTTTATAGAACGCGGGAAACCCGGGATAAGGGGAGGCCGGAAGGCCTCTTCCCTGAAAATCGGAATAACGGAACGGAGAAAATCCTGTATTTCCGCCCGTCCGGGACAGGAATGATACATCGAGAAAAAGGCAGGTCAGAGTCCCATGCAGAGAATGATACCTGAAAAAACAAAGGTCCGTGTCGAGCTGTTCCGCGGTGTCACAATCGGTGACATCATCGTGGGCGGCGTCGGCATCGGCCTTCTGATTCTGGTAATCGCTTCCAATTTACCTTATAAAGTGGTCTTTTGCATTGCAATTGTCGCAATTGCGGTGCTGCTTCTCGTGCGGATGGATGAGATGCCGAATTACCAGTATCTCGGACATATACTGAGTTTCTTCGGATATAAAAGGAAGTTTGTCCGTGCCTGTACCGATGAGGAACTGATCGCCTTCGGGGAAGAAGAAAGCGGTGAGGAACAAAGCGCCGGCCAAAAGAAAAAAAGATCGGCGAAAGGCTCCGGAAAAACTCTTTCCGGCGCCAACATGGACGACATCATTCCCTTTACGGGAATCAGCGACGACCAGATCGAGTATCTGCACGGCCAGTATTACGGTGCAGTAATAGAGATTGAACCGGTGGAGTTCCGTTTCTTCTCGGAACACCGGCGCACCGCCTCGATCGAGAACTGTCTCGGACGGATCCTGAGAGGGATTTCCCCTGACTACTGTGCAAACATCGTAAAACTCGAACGGCCAGTGATCTATGACCGCTATCTCGACCGGGAATACGAAGGCCTTGAAGCCCTGAGTGATTCTTTCGAGAACGGTATGCTGACGGAAGAGGAACTGAAAGCGCGTGTCGAAGTCAAATACGACCGCATCAACGAACTCCGCTCTTACGCCGAAACGGATCACATCATCACGCCGTTCTACTATCTCGTGCTCTACGAAGCAGACCGGAGAAGGCTTGAGATGCAGATCCGCGACGCTCAGCAGCAGCTGACAACGGGCGAACTGAAGGTACGGCGGCTCACAAGCCGGGAACTCGCGGTTTTCCTGAAATACTCGAACCAGATTGATTTTGACGAACATGACGTAAATAAGATCCGTGAGGAAGATCTCGTGCGCTGGGCACAGCCCGATTCCGTCGATATCCGCGTGCGGAAAGTCGAAGTGAACCGCATCGTGACGCACAACTTCCGCGTTGTCAACTATCCGATGATGGTGGATGATTCCTGGCTTGCCGGGGTCTTAAGCATCCCCGCAACCAAGGTCGTCATCAAGTTCAAGCCGATGGACCGCGCCAAGGCGACGAGGAACATCGACCACTCGCTGCAGGAACTGAGAGGTCAGTGGTCTTCGACCGGCGTCGACTCCAAGCGGATGGAGATCGAGTCCCATATCGATACGCTGCAGAACCTCCTGTTCACGCTGCAGAACGACAACGAATCGCTGATGGAGACAAATATTTACATCAGCGCCTACGATATCAACGCGACCAGGAACCTTTCGTCTTCTCTTCGGGATCTCGAATCGGATCTTCCGGTGATGACGGATATGAAGAAGAACATCCGCCGGACCTGGCAGGAGAGTTCTTTCCGTCTGAACAACATGGAATTCGATCAGGTGCAGGCCTTTATCGGATCCCAGGTTTCGGGTCTTGACCCGCT
>CACYBV010000213.1 GCA_902772745.1 uncultured Eubacteriales bacterium | reverse complement strand
GCCAGCGCCTTCTCCATGCGTTCTGCGATCTTCACCTCGAAGGGGCAGCGCGATTCGCAGTCCCCGCAGCCGATGCAGGATGCGGCCGTTGTCCCGAGCGCTTCATAGTGCTGCTGCACACTCTGTGGGACCTCCGGCTGCTGTACCGCGAGATCATAGAATTTGTTGACCATCGCGATGTCGATGTTCATAACGCAGGGCCGGCAGTGGCCGCAGTAGGTGCAGGTACCCTTATAGGAATGCTTCGGTGCATTCGCAAGAACCGAGGCGTAATCTTTTTCTTCATCCGACGCGGTTTCGTATGCAGCCGCTTCGTCAATCTGCTCCTTCGTATCGTATCCGCAGAGGATCGAAACGGCACCCGGCCTTGTGAGCGCGTAATGAATGCACTGTACAGGGGTGAGGGCAGCTCCGAAGGGGGAGCGGTTCACGTCGAAAAGCGCGCCGCCGAAGAAACCTTTCATGACGGTGATCCCGACATTTCTCTCCTCGGCGAGGCGGTAGAATCTGGCGCGGTCCGGATCGATTCCGGAAAAGCCGGCGTAGTCCTCCTCATAGCCTGTGAAAAGCTCCTCAACGCAGTTTGTCCCGGGCCGCATGTCGAAAGCCGGATTGATGCTGAAAAGAACCATTTCCAGTTCCGCTTTTCTTGAGGGTTCCTTAAAGCCGCGAAGCCCCTGTTCGATCGCCCGGATGGCCATTTTCGGGTTGTGCGTGCTCATGCCGATGTGGCGGATAATCCCCTGATCGTGAAGGTCCAGCACATAGTCGATGAATTCACTGTTCATTGACTTCTCCCAGTCTTCCTCGGAATCGATGTAGTGGATCATCCCGAGGTCCATGTATCCGCCGCCGATCCTTTGAAGCAGGTCCTCAAACGCCGGAATCACGTACCGAAGATCGCGGGAACGGACATACTGGCCGTCCTGATAAGTCGAACCGATATGGCCCTGCACATACCACTTTTCGCGGGAGCCGGCAATCGCCTTCCCGATGATGTCTCTCGACTTCGGGTCGGGCATCCAGCAGTCGATGATGTTGATGCCCTTTGACTCTGCGTAATGAATCAGTCCGATCGACTCCTGCTCTTCGTGGCGCTCCAGCCACTCTCCGCCGAAGCCGATTTCACTGACCTTAAGGCCTGTTTTTCCGAGGGTTTTGTAATTCATGATGTTCTCCTTTTTCTGTCATCCCGGGAGAAAGCCTTCCCTTTTGTCATCCCGGGCGACGGCCGCAGGCCGAAGCTGAGGGATTCCATAGCTTTTTCGTTTCCCTAACGGGATGTCGCTCCGCATAAGTCCGTGTAAACCAATTCTGAGATCTCGACGCTCACTTATCGACTCTATTCAGCCGCTCGGCATGACACGGCGGGTCAGCTTTTTCTGGCACGAAGCTCCGCGAAAAACCCGCTCATCATCCGGCTGCACTGCTCCCCAAGCACGCCTTTTGTCACCTCTGCCTGATGATTGAATTTCTGCTCTGTCAGAAGATTCAGAATCGAGCCTGCGCAGCCGGCCTTGGGGTTCATCGCGCCGATAACAACTCGGTCGATCCTGGCCTGCACGAGAGCTCCGGCGCACATCGGACAGGGCTCCAGCGTCACATAGATCGTGCAGCCCTCAAGCCGCCAGTCACCCAAGGCTTTCGCGGCCTTCCGGATTGCAGAGATCTCCGCGTGCGCGAGCGGGTTTTTCTCCGTATTCCTGCGGTTATAGCCTCTGGCAATAATCTGCGGCTTCAGCTCGTTTCCCTCATAGTCACGGGTCCTGACGATCACGCAGCCGATCGGGGTCTCGCCGAGCGTGTACGCTTTTTTCGCCTGGCGAAGGGCCTCCAGCATGAAGCGCTCGTCGGGTGTTTCAGGCTGTATCTTTGTCATTCTCTTCACCCGCTTTCCCCGCCTTTTAGTGCATCCGAAAGGGCCGAAAACTCCCGAAGGCTCAGTGCCTCTCCCCGAACCACCGGCGGGAATCCGCAGGTCCTGATCGCCTTGTCTATCTCTTCCTTCGAAAATGAAAGCTCCGGACTGTTTTTAAGACTGTTTGAGAGTGTCTTCCTCCGCTGCGAAAATGCCGCCCGGATCAGCTTGAACAAAAGCGCCGGATCCTGTGCCTTCACGGACGGCTCCGGGAGCACCGAGAGACGGATTACCGCCGAGTCCACATTCGGACGGGGCATAAAGCAGTTCATCGGAACATTTGCCGCAAGGTACGGTTCCGAATAATACTGCACAGAAAGAGACAGTGCGCCATAGTCCTTCGTCCCGGGGCCGGCCTGCATACGGTATGCGACTTCCTTCTGCACCATAACCGTAATCGACTCGACCGGTAAATGCTCCTCGAGAAGCCGCATGATGATCGGCGTCGTAACATAGTAGGGCAGGTTCGCGACTACCTTCAGTTTTTTCCCGGGGCATTCACGGGAAACGAGCCCTGCGATATCCAGCTTCAGCGCGTCCTCATTGATCACCGTTACGTTATCGCAGCCGCTTAAAGTGTCCTCAAGGATCGGGATCAGCGTCTCGTCGATCTCCACCGCAAAAACCCGCCCCGCATGCTCCGATAAAGCCTGCGTCATCGTCCCGATCCCGGGGCCGATCTCGAGAACCGCATCGTCCTTTGAAAGCTCCGCCGCCCGGAGGATTTTCTGAAGGACATGCGCATCGATCAGAAAATTCTGCCCGAAACGTTTGTTAAAGATGAAATTGTATTTTTTCAGGACCGCAATGGTTTCCTTCGGGTCGATCAAGGGCATTTCTCTCGCTCCGTGCCGCATTTTTCTTCCCGATCATTATACTCCAAAAATCCCCGGATGACAAGTGCCGGACTGCTGAACCAAGACCGGCTGCCGCTGACGCGAAAGCCGGTCTCTGTAGTGATAATTGATTCTGCCTGCTTTTATCAGGCCTGCATCTGCGGTCCGGCCTCATCCTCGGGAAGCAGCGGCCGTGCAGCCTCCTTTTTCTTCCCGTAATTATCGAGATTCACATAATTCGGATCTCCCGGCTCCGCGCCGCGGACTTTATTGATCCGGTTCACCAGGTTCTGCGCACGCCTTTTGGCCGTCGCGTCCCCGTTTGCGGCTGCAACCGAAAGCGCGTCGAGGGCAAGCTTTACAGATGCTTTCCGCTGTGCATTGTTCGTTACCGCCTTCTTACCCTTCAGATAGGCTTCGACTGCGGAAAAGACCGGTGCGCTGTCTTTGGCGTTTTCGTTTTTCAGAGACTCAACCAGCGCCTTATACTCCTTGCTGCGTCCGTCCGTATTCAGGCCTTCGGCAAGACTGCGGAGATTTTCTCTGGAGTTGTCGCTCAGGGCATACCGCTCCGGGCCGCCTGCAACCAGTCCGGCGATCTGCACGGGATCGCCCGAGCGCAGAATCCTCCGCACCTCTGTCAGCCCCTTCACTCCGATTGCCGCTTTGAAATCCGGGCGGGCCATCAGTTTCTGTGCCGCATCCCGGACCAGGCTGAGCGAGAATTTCTTATTCGGATCGTTCATATAGAACATCGCTGCCGTCGCCTTTGCCGCGTATTCCGCGACTTTCTTCTCGGGAATACCTTCCGCATAATCCCCGGTATGCATCTTGAAATACCGGTCATAATTCGGCTTCCGGTCCATGCTGTCCTGCGCATGGGTTTTGACTTCATCCCAGCTGATCTCACGCCCGAAAAGGGCGGAGGCCTTCGCTTTCAGCTGCTCGGCTTTCCCCGGGTTCTGCAGACGCAGGACTCCGAGCGCTCCGACCACCCGCTCCTGATAAAGATCCGTCTGCTTCCGGTCGTTTTGAATGGCCTGCAGCTTTTTCGGATTATCCAGAACATCCCGAAGGAAGGCCTCGCTCTGTTCGCCCATGAGGCGCCAGTTCTCTCCGAGCGCCTGTTTTTGGAGCTCGTTCGGCTTTTTCACCTGCCCGAGCTTCGTCACGTTTTTCAGCGCATCCATCATCCCGTTATAATGCTGATACAGACTGCTGTCCTTCGCTCCGAGATATGTGGTTTTTGTATCTTTCAGCGCGGCGTAATAGGGTGCGAGCATCACCTGACTGTTCCACTTTCCTGCCACTTCCATACCGTTCATGCGCTCATGAATCCGGATCATGTGATGGAAAGAGGTGTCCTTTGGCAGGCACTGCGGACTCAGGAAATTCAGAATCCTTTCGGTCGCGCGCATCCTCTGCTTCTCTTCCTCTGACTTATGCCCGTAAGTGAATTCGTCCTTCCTGTTTATGTTCCCCTCAAAGGACTGAATCTCTGAGGCGATGCTCCGGAAAAATTCCTGCTTCTCCTGGTCCGAAGAAAAGCCGTTTCCCCGGTGATAAGCGCACTGATCCGCGAGCGCAGTCATCGCCTGAACATTGCTCAGGAATGGCTCGTTGATGTCCTCGATCCTGCATTCTATCCCTTTCAGATCTTCCGTTGCAGTCCTGACGATACTCTGAAAACTTAGAAGCGCATTGTATTCCTCTTCCGTCATGCCCTCTGCCATGGCCTGCTGTTTTTGGTGCAGAATCTCAGCGGTCTTATATAACGAATGGTTGGTATCTTTGAAAGCGGTATTGACGAAATTCTGTCTGAAAAGAAGGTTTCCGGTCGCTTCAAAAAAATTATTTACCCGCTCTTCGCCCAAATCGTTCAGCGCTGAAGCCGCATCTTCCAGTTTTTTCAGTTTCTGAATGCGTTCCTGCTTCCGTGCTTCCGGATCAGCCTTTCCCAGATCGGCAGCGGAGATCTCCGGATCCGGTTCATAAGCGTCTGCGTAGGCGTTCAGGAAATTCATCATCTTCACGCCTGTTTCATAAGCTTCTTCATCCTGAAGACGAAGCTGCGCCATTTCTTCGGCGGTCGGCACGTTTTCCAGCGCACTGAACAAATTCTGCGCAAGTCCTGTCGCCGGATCGGAAAAATGCTCACGCGCCGCGTCCGAAGGCAGATTTGCCCGCTTGAACATCACATCCGCAAAACGAAGCCAGCTCGCAAGCATCGGCTCCCTGCGCATCAGGTTCTGATCCTGCAGGATTTCTGTGACAGCGTCATGGCACTGATCCATTCCGTCGGACAGATACCCGGTGTTCGAAGTGACAAAATCCATCGTTCCGATTTTCAGGCCGGAACCTGTATTGCTTGAAAGGGTCCTCGCCTTGTTTACGTCCTCATGAAGCAGGTTAAAATTACTGTTCAGGCGCTGAAGTTTTCCGACTCCTCTATCCGGGTCTCCCTGATGAGCCTGAAGCACTGTGCTTTTGCCCAGCGTGTCCGCGAGCATGCTGATAATTTCAAGATGGCTGCTGGTATAATTTTTCGGCATATGATTCTCCTTCCGGGGCTTCGTACTGGTTTTTCAGATTATTCTCATTAAACCGTAGCCTGTCCAACAAATGTCCAACAGATTTCTGGTAAAATCATCACATTCGATAAATTCTGCGGGCATTTTCTTCCGTCGCAGCGATCACGTCCTCCTCGGAAATCCCTTTGATCCGCGCGATTTCCGTGACCACGAGCGGGAGATAGCCCGAGAAGTTCCGCTCCCCGCGGTGCGGATGCGGCGCCATGTAGGGACAGTCGGTTTCGAGAACCAGCCGGTCAAGAGGAACATACTCCGCGACTTCCTTCGCAACCCGGCCGTTTTTGAAGGTCACGACGCCGCCTAGCCCGATATCGTATCCGAGGTCCAGAAACTGCCGCGCCATTTCCCTGCTGTAGCCGTAGCAGTGCATGATGCCCGCGTCTTCGCCGGTTTTGTATTCCCGGAGAATGTCGTAAGTGTCCTTCGCCGCATCCCGGGAATGGATCACGACAGGAAGGGAAAGTTCCTGCGACAGCTGAAGCTCGCGGACAAACCATTTTTTCTGCAGGTCGTGCGGAACCTCCTCCCAGTAATAATCCAGGCCGATCTCCCCGATCGCGACGATTTTTTTCTCCGGAAGGAAGTAGACGTCGATCCCTTCCGAGAGCAGCTGCTGCGCTTTCTGAATCTCCAGCCGCTCGGAAAGCACCATCTGCCGGAGCGTATCGAGATCCTCTTCCGTCGTATCCGCCACGTTTTCCGGATGGATTCCGACCGCCGCATAGATAAAGGGGTACTGTTTCGATAGTTCCACGCTCGTCCGGGAACTTTCAAGGTCCGATCCGATATTGCAGATCGTTCCAACACCGTACGACTTCAGCGACCTCAGGATTTCATCCCGGTCTTCCGAGAATCTCGGATCGTCATAATGTGCATGCGTATCGAATATCATGAAGCCTCCGTTTGCATGAATATATAAAGGCGCCGGTCCTGAGCGCCTGACAGGAAGCGGACCTTTTCAGGAATCCGTCTTCTGCCTGGGAGATTCAAAACCGTCTCCCCCGGACGGAAGATACTTTCCTGAAAAGGTCCGCTTCCTCCTGAGCTCCCGATGCGGCGGCTCTGTATGATACAGCCGCTTCGGGATCAGATTTTCTTCAGAAGTTCCGCCCTCAGCTCTTCGTATCCGGGCTTTCCGAGAAGCGCGAACATATTCTTCTTGTAGCTCTCTACGCCGGGCTGGTTAAAGGGATTGACCCCGAGAATGTAACCCGAAACGCCGCAGGCAAATTCAAAGAAGTAGAACAGCTGTCCCAAGGTATAGGCGGTCTGGTCCTTCACACGGATCACCAGGTTCGGAACGTCGCCGTCGGTATGCGCAAGGAGCGTTCCGTTCAGCGCCGCATGGTTTACGAAATCCATGTCCTTCCCGGCGAGATAATTCAGACCGTCAAGGTCCACCGGCTCTTCACCGATCGTAACGGTTGCCTTGGAGCCCTCGATGTCGACCACGGTCTCGAACATCAGCCGGAGGCCGTCCTGGACGTACTGGCCCATCGAATGCAGGTCGGTCGTGAAATCGCAGGAAGCCGGGAACAGGCCTCTCCTGTTCTTGCCTTCGGATTCGCCGTACAGCTGTTTCCACCACTCCGCGATATAATGGAAGCAGGGCTCGTAGTTTGTCAGAAGCTCCACCGAACGGCCGTCTTCACGGAGATAATTCCGGACCGCTGCGTACATCAGCGAATCGTTCTCCGAAACCGGCGCCGAAAGCGTCTGTTCGCGCATATCCGCAGCACCCTGCATCAGAGCCCGGATATCCACGCCGGTTGCCGCGATCGGAAGAAGTCCTACCGCAGTCAGCACCGAGAAACGTCCGCCGATATTGTCCGGAACGACAAAGGTTTCATAGCCTTCCGCATCCGCGAGATTCTTTAAAGCACCCTTCGCGCGGTCGGTTGTCGCGTAAATCCGCTTCGCCGCCTCCGCTTTTCCGTATTTCTTCTCCGCAAGCGCCTTGAAAACACGGAACGCAATCGCAGGCTCCGTCGTGGTGCCGGATTTCGAAATCACGTTGACGGAGAAATCCCGGTCGCCGACGATCTCGAGAAGATGTGCAAGATAGGTGCCGCTGATGGAATTTCCGGCGTAATAGATTTCCGGTGCTTTCCGCTGCTCTTTTCCGAGATTGTTGTAGAAGCTGTGATTCAGGAATTCATTCGCCGCACGCGCGCCGAGATACGAGCCGCCGATACCGATCACGATC
>CACYBV010000212.1 GCA_902772745.1 uncultured Eubacteriales bacterium | reverse complement strand
TACGATTATGTAAAGGTGCACGGAAACCCGAGACCGAGGCGGTTCTCGTAAGGAACAGGAGGAAGAAATGAACCAGTACATTTTTGAGCCGGTAAAACCCGTGATTGAAACCAAATACGGCAGACTTCGCGGCGTTACCTACGGCGATGTGAACATATTTATGGGCGTGCAGTACGCCAAAGCGCGCCGCTTCCACCAGCCGGAAGAGCCGGACAAATGGGAGGGCGTAAAAGACGCGTTCCTGCACGGCCCGGTTTCTCCGCTGATGGAAACCCACCGTCCCTTCTCGCTGTACCGCGGCCTGCATCTTCTGCAGATCGAACGCGAAGACTGCCAGAACCTGAATATCTGGGCGCCGAAGGACCTGAGCGGATCGAAAAAGCCGGTGTTTGTGTGGATGCACGGCGGCGGATTCTTCGCCGGAAATGCATTTGAGGAGTACAGTTTTGACGGCTTCAACCTGGCGCATTACGGCGATATCGTGTTCGTATCAATCAACCATCGGCTGAACATTTACGGGCATTTCAACCTCGAGGAATACGGCGAAAAATACCACAATTCCGTGAACTGCGGCATCGCGGACCTCGTGATGGCGCTTCGGTGGGTGCATGAGAATATCGCGGCCTTCGGCGGAGATCCGGAGAATGTGACGATCTGCGGACATTCCGGCGGCGGCGCAAAAGTGCTGTCGATGTACCAGATCGAGGAGACGAAGGATTATTTCCAGCGCGGCATCTGTATGTCGGGCGTCGTTCCGAAACAGGAAGCGGAGCGGGAAAAGAGCCGGGCGCTGGCGAAAGAGACGCTGAAACTGCTCAACATTTCTGCTGAAAATGTGGATGATGTCTGCGACGTACCCTGTGACGAACTTGTCGCAGCTGCGATCCAGGCAACGAAGAACATCGGTGTCCCGAGCTGGCCCTTCCTGTTCGCCCCGATGCGCAATGAATGGTACGCCGGCCTGCCCTCGGAAGGAGATTTCGCAGAATTCTCCAAGGACAAGCCGACGATGTTCGGCACCACGCTCGGCGAATTCCCGCGCGTGAACCTGACGGAAGCGGAAAAGGCCGCAATGACCGGAGACGACAAGATCGCATACCTTAAGGAGCGCTACGGAGATCTCGCAGACGAGATGATGGCGGAATTTAAGAAAGCCTATCCTTCACACGACATCCTGGACCTTGCATATACCGACATCACTTTCCGTATCCCGACGAGGAAAGCCGCGATGCTGAAGGCCGCGAAGAGCCCCGACAACACCTGGGTCTATCTCTGCTCCTACAACTGTCCCGAGGATGGATTCATTCCGATGTGGCACGGCGGGGATGTGGCGTACGCATTTATGAACGAGGACCGTGTCTACGTGCTGAATGAGGCGGTCTATGGGCAGAAGATGTCGCAGATCTTCAGTTCGGCTTTCCTGAATTTCGTCAGGACCGGCAATCCGAACAATAACTATCTGCCGAAGTGGGAGCCCTTCACGACGGATCACCATTACACGATGATCATTGACCGCGAGTGCGGACTCAGGGAAGCCCATGACGAGCGGCTGACGGAGCTTGTTGAAAAATCCGGAAAACATACGCTGGGGTTCTGATCACTGACAGCCGATCCATATGAGGACGGGGCCGCAATCTGCGGCCTCGTCCTTTTTGCTCCGCCGCGGTTTTTGGGGGGATAAATTATGTGAAAGGGAATACACGAAAAGACAAAAACTGAACAGCGGAAGAAAGATATTTGACAGCGCTGAAAAGAAGAAAAAGCTATAATAAAATCGTAAAGCCAGAGAAAGGAGAATTTTGAATTCATGTCCATTATTCCCAAAATCAATCCGGGGCGTCCGGATGACGATAACAGACATTATCTCCCCGAGTATCTTTACCGTTCGGATATCACCGTCAATGAGAACGGAAACGACTCCATTCCCTGCCCGGAAAGGCTGCAGGAATTCCACGGCGATATCGTCGGCGACGGAAAGGAAGACACCTGGTACGAATATGTGCCGGAAAGCTACGACCCTTCGAAAAAAGTACCGCTTGTCATTTCCCTTCACGGGGGCTTAATGACCGGATGGGGCCAGGCCTGCTACAACTCCTGGACCCTTGTTGCGGACCGGGAAGGCCTGATTGCGGTTTTTCCGACAGCACAGGAAATGCGTTTCTGGCTCGTCGAGGGCATGTACGAGTCCGGCGGACCGACCGAGATCGACGGCATCAAGGTCGCGCATGCGCCGAAGGACATCAAAGACAATCACGATGTGAACCTGCTTCTTGCGCTGATTAAGGCGATGCAGGAGAAATACAGTATCGATCCCGAGCGCATTTTCATGCAGGGCATGTCGATGGGCAACCTGATGACGCACCAGTTCTCGCGGTATTACGGGAATATCCTCGCGGGTGCGGCCGGCGCCGGGGCGCAGACCTGGGCCTGCGCTTTATTTGAAAAAGACGGAACGATCCGAAACGCCGCCGGACCTGTCGCGGTCTGGCAGGCGCGGCCCGAGCACAACCAGTTCGAGGGCGACTATGAAGGAGAAGCGCTGAACTTCAAGATGGGCCGTTACTACTGGCTCAGAATCAACGAATGCGACCCGGTTCCCGAGATTTCGATCCTCGGCGAGGACAATTTCTCCTTCTACCGCGGTAAGAAAGCGAACCTCGTCTACCATGACATCAAAAACCGCGACCATGGCCAGAAGCTCGACGAAGCCTTCCTGTACTGGGATTACTTCTTCTCGGGGCTCAGAAGGAAAGCGGACGGCACGATCGAACAGGGCGAGACAAGGCTTCCTCTGAAGCGGGACGATTTTCAGGCGGCGTTTGCCGAAGGCGCGCCGAAGATGCTTTTAAACGGTGAGATGATTCCGCTTTCGCACAAGCCGGTATTCTGGCAGAAGCTGAAATACCATGGGTTAAACGGCGGCGCGAAGGTCCGGGGCGAGTACCTGATGGTTCCGGCGGAGGCTCTCGCGAAGATGGCCGGAGCGGAATACAGTGTTTCGGATAACGGACTGAGCGGTGTCATTCTGCTCCGGGACGGACGTCGCCTGCAGTTCGCCAGAGGCGTGGTCGGCTGCATGATTGACGATACGATGCGGCAGATGTATGTCGAGTGCATTGAACGGGACGGCGTGCTGATGCTCTCTGTCGAATGGTTCTCGAGATGCCTGTTCAATTATGATGTCAGCGTCCATAACGGCGCGGTTTATGTGACGGATCACTGGGCGGAACTGTCGTATTTCACGGCGGACCTTCTGAAGGATCTGCTGAATGACCGTTATACGCTGGATATCACGGAGAAAGAGATCCTGGAGAGGCAGAAATTTTTCAGGGAGTAAGAGACTGCCGGGAAGACAGATTGTGCAGTATATCACACAGTAAAAGATAAAGGAGAAAACCACCATGGAAGGAAAGATTTTCCTGCGCCCGGGAACCCCGGACGACGCAAACCGCGACTACCTGCCCGAATCCATTTTCGGCAGCGACATCGTTGTCAACGAAAACGGCAATAATTCCCAGCCGCATCCGAAGAACCTCGTCGAGAAGCACGAAGTCCTCTGGGGCGACGAAGAAGACTGCTGGTTTGAATATGTACCGGAGACTTATGATCCTTCGAAAGCGACTCCTCTGGTCGTAAGCTGTCACGGCGGACTTATGAGCGGCTGGGGCCAGTGCATTTACACCTCCTGGACCTATGTTGCAGACCGCGAAGGCTTCATCGTGGTCTTCCCGAACGCGCATGAGTACAAGTTCTGGAACGTCTGGGAAGGCGTGCCGAAGATGGCGGACGGCTCCGAGATGAAGTCCGGCCCCGGCGGAATGCCCCTCCCAAAGCCCTATCCGTCGTTTAAGGAAGGCCCCGACTGCAACCAGGTGCTCGCGCTGATCGAGAATGTGAAGGCGCGCTTCAACATCGATCCCGGCCGCATCTTTATCCAGGGCATGTCCATGGGCGGCATGATGACCGGCATGATGGTGCACTATTTCGGCGAGAAGTTTGCGGGCTTCGCGACGGCAGGCGCCCCCTCGGGAGCACCCCGCGGCGTAAAGAATGCGGATCCTTCGGAGCACGGCCCGATCTCCGGTTTTATCAGCATGCCCGAATTCAACGGCTTTGACAAGAATCCCGACCGCAGCCGCGACGACATCGAAGGCGTCCGCCGGGCGGTA
>CACYBV010000211.1 GCA_902772745.1 uncultured Eubacteriales bacterium | reverse complement strand
CGCCCGGTATTCGTCACCGATTATCCGAAGGAAATCAAATCCTTCTACATGAAGCAGAATCCGGACGGAAAAACCGTCGCAGCAATGGACTGCCTCGTCCCGGGTATCGGCGAAATCATCGGCGGCTCGCAGCGTGAAGAAGACTACGGCAAACTGAAAGCCCGCATTGAGGAACTTTCGATGCGGGAGTCGGATTATGATTTCTACCTGGACCTCAGAAAATACGGTACTGTCCGCCACGCGGGCTTCGGTCTCGGATTCGAGCGCTGCGTGATGTACCTTACGGGCATCGCGAACATCCGCGACGTGCTGCCTTTCCCGAGAACCGTCGGGACGTGCGAACTATAACGAGGACGGATCAGCCGATGATCGATGTTTACATCGATCATCGACTGATCCGGACGAGAAGAACCCATGAGAAAGGAGCCCGGGAGGGCGGATTTCGAATGGGTTCAGGATTTCGGGAGTGCGAAGCACGGAGAAATCCGTCATAGTTCGCAACCGAAGAGGGACGAGAGCCATGAGAAAGGAGCCCGGGAGGGCGGATAAGAAACACGAGGAGAACCCATGAAATTTATACACATTTCCAATGTCGGTCTCGGTGCAGCGCCGATGCAGTCGCCGCATCTCACGGTGGACCGGGCAGCGGACGCCTGGAGTGATTTCCTGCAGGTGCTTTCGGTCTGCAGGGAGGAGGAAGCGGACGTTCTATTTATAACGGGCACGCTTTTTTCCGCTGTTCCGGACGAGGCAGCGCTCCGCGACCTTGATGAGCGATTCCTCCGGCTTCCGGATACGCGCGTATTCTTTGCACCGGGCGTCTTCCCGGACGGATCGGACAACAGCGTATATTATTCGTACCCCTGGCGGTCCAATACGCATGTTTTCACCGGCGACAGCATTCAGAGAATTCATGTCGCGCGCCTTTCTATGGAAGTGACCGGCGTCGGATACCTTCCGAGAAGCTGGCACAAAGTGAAGCCTCTCGGGCTGACGAGGGGCAGGAAAGGCGTAATCCAGGTGCTTCTGATGCCTTTTGTCGGCAATTCGGCGGACACAGCCGCATCGGAGGAGCTGAAATCCCTGCCGTTTGATTACGTGGGCTTCGGACAGAAGAGAAGCCTCCTGAGCGAAAACGGAAACCGCGTTTATGCGCCGGGCACTTTCCAGTCCGCAGGATTTGAGGATGCGGACCGTCACGGATATATTATGGGAACGCTTGAGGACGAAGGAAAAAAACGTCCGTCTTTCCGCTGCCAGTTTGTCCCTCTGGATAACCACGAATATATGGAAATCCGCGTGAATGCTTATGAGGAAATCCGCTATCAGGATGTCGAGGAGCAGGTCCGGAATGCAATTGTGACATACGGAGAGCAGCATGTCTACAGGATCCTGATTTCCGGCGCTTCATCGCCGTCCCTTTATATCATGAAGGACAACCTGTACCGGCTCGGGAAGGTCTTCGAAATCATTGACGAAACCGATACTGATCGGGTGCGGAGCATTCTGCAGAAGGGCAGCGAGGAAACAACGGTGACGCGTTTTGTCGATCAGGTGCTCTCGGAGGACGATTCCACGGTCAAGCAGAAGGCAATCCAGTACGGTATCGACGCGCTTCTTCAGGAGTAAAGGAGGTCGAAGCATGGTTATACTTCAGCTGAGTATCTCACAGTTTGGGAAACTTAAGGACAAGACCATTGCGCTTCGTCCGGGCATGAATGTGATTACCGGCGACAATGAGTCCGGGAAAAGCACGATTGCATCCTTTATCCGCGCGATGATCTACGGAATCGAGGAGGACAGCGCGGAATATGTGCGCTTCCTGCCTTACGGCTTTACAGGCGGTGTGTTCGGCGGCGCGATGAAGGTTCTAGTCGACGGCGCGTTTTTTGAGGTTTTCCGGAATTTCCTCTCCGGAGCCGAAGAACTTCGCGTGACGAAACAGTCGGACGGAAGCATTGTGGACGATCCGGATTACTGGCTCCTGAAAGCGGTTTCCGGCGTTTCCCGCGACCGCTACCTCGAGACCGGCTTTGCTGCGCAGTTTTCGCTGCAGCAGGACCTGAGAAAGTGGAGCGGCTCTTCTACGGGCCTTCAGGGAGCGGAAGAACTCAGGATTCGGAACCGATACAGAAAAGCCCAGAAGATCCTTGTCGGGAAACGCGAAAGCTTTGAAAATAAAGCAGACCCTGCGATTGCAGCCCAGTACGAGGAAGTGACCCGGGAAACCAGGGAAAAGGAAGAACGCCTTTCCGCCCGGAGCGAAGAACAGAAGAAAAACACCGAAAAACTTTTCCGGATGACCGACGATCTCGAGAAGGACCGGAAGAGGGTTGAGACCGAGAACAGGGAATATCTGGAAAAACTGAAAAATAACATGATCCAGTCCAAGCAGGCGCTGGAACCCTTTGCCGGCATTGATACGCGCAAAAAGAGCAAAAACATCCTCGGGACAATCTTCCTTACCGTCGGCATTGCGCTCTTCGCACTGGTCGTGTACGGGCGTTTCGCGTACCAGATTTTCTTCCAGGACCATCCGTGGTTCTACTATATGCTCGGAGCTTTCGGCCTTGCGGCGGCGGTGTTTATCGCCGGCCTTGTGCTGACAATCCTTAGTGCGGTCAAAAACGCACGGCTCCGGAAGGCGAAAGAGACCCTGCTTCTTCTGCAGCCGAAAGCGGAGGAAGCGGAACGCGAATACCAGTACTATATCGACCATCGCGGGGAGATGGAACAGAAAATCGACAGGCAGGCCTTCAGGGAGGAAA
This sequence comes from uncultured Eubacteriales bacterium, assembly GCA_902772745.1. Lineage (GTDB taxonomy): Bacteria > Bacillota > Clostridia > Lachnospirales > Lachnospiraceae > UBA1267. The sequence goes on along the minus strand of CACYBV010000211.1, from coordinate 1,162 downwards.
GCATCGCGGCGCTTCAGAGCCGCCAGGCGATCCTTGATGCAGAGCTCGACAAGCTTCAGAAAGAAGTCCGGTCGCTTCACGAAATCGAGACCGAACTCCGCGGGAAATACAACGAGCAGCAGAGCATCGATCTCGAGATCCGCTCCCTGGACCTCGCGATCGAATCCTTTGAAAAGCTCGGGGCGACGAAAAGCGCCGAGCGGAATGAAGCGCTGCAGAGAAACGCGACGAATTTCCTCGGCGTACTTCAGAAACGGAAAAAAGACCGCATCATCATTGCAGACGACAATACCACCTCAGTCATCAGCGAGAACGGCGAGCTGGTGCTTTCGGATCTTTCGATGAGCGCGGCGCAGGAAGTGGTGCTGTGCATCCGCCTCGCCGGCGTAGAGGAAAACGATCCCAACCGGACGCTTCCGATCGTCCTTGACGATGTGTTCGCGGGATTTGATACGGAAAGGCTGAATTCCTGCCTGAATCTACTGCGGTCTCTGTCACGTCAGGTGGTCCTGTTCTCTTCACAGGGAAGGGAGAGAAGACTGCTGTAGTATCTGCCGAAAAAGCATCATGCTGCAGAAGCCTCCGCAGGATGCATATGCACGCAGAAGTAAAAACAGCGGCTTTGAAGCATGCGCCATGGCGCTTCGCAGATAACCGAAGCGAGATGCTCTGTCATCTGCGAATAAATAAAGGAGCTTTCAACTATGATCAGTGCCAATAACATCACATTAAGGCTGGGGAAAAAAGCGCTTTTTGAGGATGTCAATATTAAATTTACCGAAGGAAACTGCTACGGGATTATCGGTGCGAACGGCGCAGGGAAGTCCACCTTCCTCCGGATCCTTTCGGGAACACTGGAGCCGACGCAGGGGTCAGTGTCGATCACGCCCGGCCAGCGGCTTTCTGTACTTGAGCAGGACCAGAACAAATACGACGACCAGGTCGTGATGGACGCGGTCATGCAGGGAAACGCGCGCCTCTTTGAGATCATGAAGGAAAAAGACGAGATCTATTCGAAGGCCGATTTTACCGACGAAGACGGCGAGCGGGCGGCAGAACTGGAGGCGGAATTTGCCGAGATGAACGGCTGGGAGGCAGAGTCCGATGCGGCTTCTCTCCTGAACGGCCTCGGCATCGACGAAGACAGGCATTATATGATGGT
>CACYBV010000210.1 GCA_902772745.1 uncultured Eubacteriales bacterium | reverse complement strand
CTTGATGACAGCTATGATGAAGTCCGGGTTCGCGTTCGGCGGATGGAAATCCGCAATACCGAAGTTTATGTCAAGCAAAAGACTTCAGAGAAGGCTAAAGCCCCGGAAGGAATGCCCAAAGGATATGAAGAAGTCCTTCAGGATGATTTTGAAGTGGTGGATTTCGACGATAAGAAGTAAAACCGGAGTACAGCATGCTTTGTGAAATTTGTCATGAAAAAGAAGCAACGGTCAGGATTACCCGGATCCGAAACGGTAATTCCGAAACCCATAATCTCTGCCAGGACTGTGCAAACCAGATCGGGCAGGAAGATCCGGAGGCCCAGGACCTTTCAAAGGCGATTTTCAAACTTCTCGCAGGGGCTCTCATGAAACATCTCGGTTCCCAGAGCCAGAACACCGAGGAAGACGAACGCGTAAAGAAGCTTTGCTGTCCGAACTGCGGGAAGAGCTACGGCGAAATCCTTGAGGACGGACTTCTGGGCTGTCCGGATTGTTATGAAACCTTTGAACCGCAGATCCTGCCGATGATCATGCGGATCCAGGGCGCCGATACCCATACCGGAAAAAAATCCGCGAAAGCGCGCAGGAAAAAAGCCGGGCAGAAGGACATCGAGAATCAGAAACTCAGTAAAAAAGAGGAACTTTCTTTTCTTCAGGACCGGATGAAACTGGCGGTTTCGGAGGAGAATTACGAGGAAGCGGCGCGCCTTCGGGATGAAATCCGTTCGCTTCGGGGTGAAAACCATGGATGAGCGCTGGTATCACAAAAAAGGCGAGAATGACGATATCATACAGGTCAGCAGGATCCGGCTTCTGCGGAATTTCGCCGGATGGAAATTCCCCGGACGGATGAGTGAAGAAGATCGGGAAGAAATGCTCCGGACAGTGGATGAAAAACTTCCGAAACTGCCGGAACATCTCGGACAGACGGTCAGGAAGCTGGATACGGCGGAACTTTCCGAGGCCGAAAAACTGACGCTTCAGGAACGCCTTCTCATCAACAGAGCGACGCTCGAGCAGAAAGAAAAGGCGCTTGTGTATGCCTCGGACGATGAAGCCTTCAGTATGACTGCGGGCGGATCGGATCATCTGAGGCTTCTTCTCTCGGAGCACGGACAGGGACTGTATTCGCTTTATGAACGGCTTTCGCAGGTGGACAGCTATATTGACAGCCGGATCCCCTACGCCTACAGCAAAAAAGTCGGATATGAAACTTCGTCCCTCCAGAATGTCGGCACCGGAATGCGTGCGTATTTTGTGATGCATCTGCCGCTTCTTTCGGAAAGCCGCAATTTCCAGACGCTGTCGAGGGAGATGGTCAAGTTCGGCGTTGTAATGAAGGAGGCCTGGATTTCCGGAGCAAAGAAAATCGGCGGACTCTACGTGCTTTACAACCAGCGGACGCTCGGCATGCAGGAAAAGGATATCATGGATATCCTGACAAATGTTGCGAGCCGTCTGATGGGAGAGGAGCGGGAACTTCGGGACAAGATGCCGCGTCTTTACCTGAGGGACCGGGTGCTTCGTTCGTACGGGCTTCTTCTGTATGCGGAGCAGCTGGACTTTCCGGAATGCTGCATGCATCTGTCGAATCTGCTTCTCGGGGTTTCCGCCGGAGTTCTCGAAATTACCGGAGATCTCACGGTTTATGAACTGATGCTCGGTATTTTCCCCGGAAATCTCCAGTATTATTACCGGACGCAGGAAGGGGACCGTGCGATACGAAGGCTTCGTGCGCTTTACCTGCAGGAGCATCTGCGCGGAATACATACGACGACACATTGAAGGAGTTTTACTGCTTATGGTAAACCGTTTTACGGAAACAGCAAAAAAAGCTTTGAACCTGGCAAAAAAAGCCGCGGAAGAACTCGGTGCAGGCCCGGTCGGGACAGAACACCTGCTTCTCGGACTCACGCGCGTTTCGGAAGGCCTTGCGTATGAAGTGCTTTCAGCGAACGGGATATTTGCGCAGGATATTACGGATCTCATCACCAAATACCTTGTTCAGGATTATTCGGTGGTGGAATTTGCTGGTTATGAATACACGCCGATGTCAACGAGGATCCTCAATGAATCCGTGGAAAAGGCGCGGCTTTACAAATCCGCGCTTGTCGGGACCGAACATATCCTGATGGCGATCCTGAGCTTCCAGAACTGCTCTGCCTGCCGGCTTCTCACAGCCTTCAACATTTCTCTCGAGCGGCTGCATGTGGACCTTGTCAGCGCGATCCAGAACGGCTCTGGCAAGGTCTTTGGTTCACAGGACGGAAGGCGTGAACAGAGAAGCGCCGACCAGAAAGAATCCACACCTGCCCTTTCTCAGTACAGCCGGGATCTGACGGACCAGGCGGCCCGCGGACAGCTTGACCCGGTGATCGGGCGGGAACGCGAGATCCAGCGCATTATCCAGATTCTCTCAAGGCGCACGAAAAACAATCCCTGCCTGATCGGCGAACCCGGTGTCGG
>CACYBV010000209.1 GCA_902772745.1 uncultured Eubacteriales bacterium | reverse complement strand
TTCCACTTCGCAAGGGACTGCACAACTTCGATGTCCTCTCCGGGGAGACAGAGCATGTCAAAGGCTACCGGCCGCTCATAGCCGTTCAGGTTGTCATTTAAACCGCTGGATTTTGTGACGAAAAGCGGCGCGGAAATCCGCTCCAGGTTCATCTCGCGGCCGAATTCCTTCTGGAATGTGTCGCGGATATACTTGATCGCCTCCTGGGTCTCGCGGACCGAAAGCCGCGGGTCGTAGTTTTCCGGTAAAATGAGTTTCATAAATCTCCTCCTCGGGAGCTCCTCTTATGAAAGGCCCCGAAACCACTTTCGGGGCCAGTTTTTCATCAGTTTTAAATTGATTCTTACAGCAGTCCCTGCGCGAGCGCCGCAGCGCCGTAAGTCCCGGCGTCGTTTCCAAGGGAAGCAATCACGATTCCTGCTGTCTTTTCGGCGATGTGCGTATATTTCACGAGATATTTCTGCAGGACGTCGATCAGGATCTGGCCCGCACGGCTCACGCCGCCGCCGATAATGAAGATATCGGGGTCAATCGTCAGCTGAATGTGCGCCAGCGCAATACCCATGTACTTTCCGTAGATTTCCAGGGCCTCAAGCGCCAGTTCGTCACCCTTCTTCGCTTCATCGCAGACATCCTTTGCCGTCAGATCCTCGAAAGCCCGGAGGCTCGAAGGCTTGTCGGAAGCTTCCAGAATCCGCTTCGCCGAACGGACCATGCCCGTCGCGGAAGCATACTGCTCAAGGCATCCGTAGTTGCCGCAGTTGCACTGAAGCTCTTCGTCGGGATTCACGACAAAATGTCCAACCTCTCCGGCAACTCCGCCGGCGCCGCTTAAGATCTTCCCGCCGACGATGATGCCGCCGCCGACGCCGGTTCCCAAAGTAAAGAGCGCCGCATTCTGATAGCCCTTCGCCGAGCCGTAGAAGACTTCGCCGAGCGCCGCAATATTCGCATCATTGCTGGCGGCACAGGGAACATTCAGCACCTTTTCCAGTTCCTTGCCGGGATAGCAGGGGCCCATGCCGAGGTTGACACATCGCGGAATGAAACCGTCCTCGCGGATCGGTCCGGGAAGGCCGATGCCCGCTGCCGCAAGCTGATCATAGGGAATCCCGAGCTCTGCGAATTTCGCATGCACGGTTTCGCCGATCGCGGTCCAGAATTCGCCGAAGCGCTCCATGACCGGAGTGACAATTTCCCAGGTGCAGATATCTTTTTCGCCGACCGGGAAAATCGCAAGTTTGATTGTGGTTCCGCCGACGTCAATACCGACTACATATTTCTGCATAAGATTTTTCTCCGTTATTATTCGTCTTTTTCAGCAGCCCGCTTCGCAACTTCCTTCTCCTGGACGTCACGCGGCGCCTGCTCGTAATGATCGAAATTCACCTCGTACTGGCCGATGCCGCCGGTCATGGAACGCAGCACCGTGCAGTAGCCGAACATTTCCATCTCCGGAACTTCCGCCTCGACGACGGTCTTGCCGCCCGGGATGCCGTTCATCGAAAGCACGCGGCCGCGGCGGGTATTGAGATCGCCCATGACGGAACCGGTGTAGTCGTTCGGAACGGTGACCTTGACATTCATGATCGGCTCAAGAAGCACAGGGTTCGCCTTCATGAAGCCGTCCTTCAGTGCCATCGAAGTCGCGGTCTTGAATGCCTGCTCGGAGGAGTCTACCGGATGGTAGGAGCCGTCGTACAGGACTGCCTTCAGGCCGACGACCGGGTAACCCGCGAGCGGTCCGGCGAGGACGCCTTCTGCGATGCCCTTTTCAACCGCCGGGAAGTAGTTCCTCGGAACGGTTCCGCCGACAACCTGCTCTTCGAATACATACGCGGAGTTCAGGTCCTCGGAAGGCATGAAGCGCATCTTGACGTGGCCGTACTGGCCGTGGCCGCCGGTCTGCTTCTTGTACTTCGAGTCGACATCGGACTGCTTCAGGATGGTCTCCTTGAATGCAACCTTCGGCTCTTCGAGCTTGATTTCCGCTTTGTAGCGTGAAACGAGCTTGCTGACAACGATATCCAGCGCCTGGTCGCCGACCGCGTACAGGAGCTGCTGGCGGTTCGCAGAGTCATTGACAACCTTCAGGGTCACATCCTCGGCCATCATTCTTGTGAGCGCCGCGGAGACCTTGTCATCCTCGCCCTTATTCACAACAACGTAGCGCTTGTAGGTGTAGGGCTTTGTGAAATCCATCACCGGATAGGTCACGCCAAGCGATTTCTCACAGTAGGTGTCGCCGGTCTTCGCGTCGTTCAGTTTCGCAAACGCGCCGATGTCGCC
>CACYBV010000208.1 GCA_902772745.1 uncultured Eubacteriales bacterium | reverse complement strand
GGAAGTTCAGCTCATGCAGTGGATCCAGTCGTGGCTCGGGGACTTCGGCGTGAAATTCATGTCTTTCCTCAGCTTTTTCGGCGAGGAATACATCCTGGTGGCCGTACTGGCTTTCCTGTACCTGTGCTGGAACAAAAAAGCCGGCACTTTTGTCGGAACCAACGTGCTGACCTGTATGGTCGTGAACCCGATCGTAAAGAATATCCTGGTCCGGAGGAGACCGTATTTTGACCATGAAAGCATCCGCTGCCTGAAGCCGGTGGACAAGGACGCGGAACTCTATGACCTCAGTGCGCAGGGCTACAGTTTCCCGAGCGGGCATACAAACAATGCGGCATCGATCTACGGCTCCGTCGCGGCCTGGTTCAAGAAGAGGTGGATCTGGATTACCGCAATGGTCCTTACGGCGCTGGTCGGAATCTCCAGGTTCTCGCTCGGTGTGCATTATCCGACGGATGTTATCGTGGGATGGGCTGTCGGTATGCTGATCATTCTCGTGATGAGCATTCTCGAAAAAAAAGTGCGGAAAAGGTGGATCATGTATCTTGTGATCCTGGTGCTGTCCGCATCCGGCTGGTTCTACTGCCGCTCGAACGATTATTTCAGCGGTTTCGGGATGATGATCGGATTTTTTGGCGGAACTCTTTTCGAGCAGAAGTTTGTGCATTTTTCGGAAACACGCGTCTGGTGGCGGATTATTCTCAGGGTTGCGGTCGGTGCCGGACTGTATGTCGCGCTGAACAAGCTTCTGAAACTTCCGTTCCCGAAAGAAATCCTGGAATCGGCTACGATGCCGCAGTATATCATCCGGACACTTCGTTATGCGGTCATTATCTTCTTCATTGCCGCGATTTACCCGATGGGATTCCGGATTCTGGATAAAGTGCTTGAAAAGAAAAAATCATGAAAGAACAGTATTCACGGACGGCAATGCTGCTCGGGGAGAGCGCTGTCGGACGGCTTCAGACAAAAACCGTCGCGGTTTTCGGGCTCGGCGGCGTCGGAAGCTTCTGTACGGAGGCGCTCGCGCGGGCGGGGATCGGGAAACTTGTGCTTGTCGATCATGATACGGTGGCGGTATCGAACCTGAACCGCCAGCTTTTTGCGCTTCACAGCACCGTCGGCATGAAAAAGACCGATGCGGCGGCCGGGAGGATCCGGGACATCAATCCGGACTGTGTGATTGAGCTTCACGATACCTTCTTCCTTCCGGAGACAGCCGGGACTTTTGATTTTTCGCAGTATGACTATGTGGTCGACGCGATCGACACGGTCTCAGGGAAGCTTCAGCTTATTGAATGCGCGAAAACGGCCGGGGTTCCGGTGATTTCCGCGATGGGCGCCGGAAACAAGCTGGATCCTGCGAAGTTCGAGGTCGCGGATGTTTTTGAAAGCTCGGTCTGCCCGCTTGCAAAAATCATGCGCCGGGAGCTCAGAAAAAAGGGAATTTCCGGCGTGAAATGCGTTTATTCGAAAGAAGAACCGCTGATTCCGGACGGGCGCCTGAACACTGACGCTTCCGGGAGAAGAGCGACACCGGGCTCGGTTTCCTTTGTGCCTTCCGTAATGGGGCTCATCATGGCGGGAGAGGTGATCAAAGACCTGATAAAGGAGTAATTCATGCCGAAACAGATCAGACAGACGGTGCTTCCTCTTGTTGCGGCACTGATCTGGGGCACGGCTTTTGTGATGCAGAAAGGCAATACCGCCGGCGCACTCACCTTCAACGCAGCGCGTTCGGTGATTGCCTTTCTTTTCCTGCTCCCCGTGATCCTTCTTTTTACGAAAGGCGATATCCGCCATATCCTGTCGGAGGAAACGAAGGAAAATACGCGCGCTCTGTGGCTCGGAGGCTTTCTCTGCGGCCTGATGCTCGCCGGCGCAACCTATCTGCAGCAATATGGTCTCGACCACGGGACCGAAGCCGGAAAGGCCGGATTCCTGACGGCGCTCTACATGGTTTTAGTGCCGGTCTTCGGGCTGTTTTTCGGTAAAAAAGTCTCCGTCCGCATATGGGCAGCGGTCGGAATCGCGGTCGCGGGGCTGTATCTTCTGTCTTTCCGAAGCGGCTTCAGTTTCCGGCACTCGGATCTCATCATCATTCCCTGTGCGGTGCTTTTCGCCGTACAGATTCTTCTGATCGAACATTTCTCCGTGAAATGCAGCTGCATCCGGCTTTCCTGCATCCAGTTTCTGACAAGCTTCGTGCTTTCCGCGGCCTTTGCGCCGCTGCTCGAAAACCCCGATATCCCGGCGCTTAACGGGACTATCCTGCAGATTCTGTATCTCGGAATCATGTCGTCGGGCATCGCCTACACGCTTCAGATGGTTTCCCTGAAAGGCACGAACATGACTGTCGTATCGATCCTTTTGGCGATGGAGTCGGTTTTTTCCGTGATCGCAGGTGCACTGATCCTCGGGGAGCGGCTTACAGGACGTGAGTACCTGGGCTGCGCACTGATGTTTTTTGCTGTGCTGCTGACACAGTTTCAGGGGAAAAAACAGCCGGGATAAAAATGCAGACCCGGCCTGCAAATCGCGGGGGCTGTACGTAAAACATACAGACAAAGTGCTTGACAACTATGAAAAGGTAATGCTACAATCTACACTCAGACATTAAGCGGCCGTATTTCAGGCCGGATTCCGTCGGGAAAAGGAGATGCGGGTTTGAGAATCGGAACGGGTTATGATGTTCACAGACTCACGGAAGGGCGGGAGCTCGTGATCGGAGGCGTAAAAATTCCCTTTGCGCTCGGCCTTCTCGGGCATTCCGACGCGGATGTGCTTTTGCACGCGATCGCGGACGCGGTCCTCGGCGCTGCGGCCCTCGGGGATATCGGGAAGCTTTTTCCGGACAGCGATCCCCGCTACCTCGGCGCGGACAGCAGAAAGCTTCTTGCGGCTGTCGGAGAACGGGTCCGGGAAGCCGGATATGACATTGTGAATATCGATTCCACGATCATCGCCCAGGCGCCGAAGATGGCGCCTTTCCACGACGAAATGATCCAAAATATCGCCGAAGCGCTCGGAATCGACCGGGGAAAAGTCAGCGTGAAAGCGACGACGGAGGAACACCTCGGGTTTACGGGGAGAGGAGAGGGCATCTCCGCGCAGGCGGTGTGCCTTCTTGAAGAAAGAGTATGAATTACATTAAATTTGTCAAAGAGCAGATGGCCCTGATCGCGGACCGCGACCCGGCAATGCGCTCGAAATGGGAGGTCTTCCTGTACCCCTCGTTCCGGGCGATGCTGGCGTATAAAAGGAGCCACCGGCTTTATCTGAAAGGAAAATTCCTGCGTGCGCGCAGGATCTCACAGCGGGCTGCGCATAAGACCGGGATCGAGATTCACCCGGGCGCCACGATCGGCGAGGGCTTCTTTGTCGACCACGGCCACGGCGTCGTGATCGGTGAGACCACGATCATCGGGAAAAACGTGACCCTGTACCAGGGCGTGACCCTCGGCGGCACCGGAAAGGAAAAGGGCAAGCGCCACCCGACGATCGGGGACAATGTCATGATCTCGGCCGGTGCGAAGATCCTCGGATCTTTCACGATCGGCGAGAACTCGAAGATCGGCGCGGGATCAGTGGTCCTGAAGGAAGTTCCGCCGAATTCGACCGTGGTCGGCGTGCCGGGCCATGTCGTGAAGCGGAACAACATCCGCATACCCTACGAAGAGCTCAACCAGATCGACCTCCCGGATCCGGTGCAGAACGAGATGGACCAGCTCAGAAAAAAGCTGGAAGAGCTGCAGCGGGCGGAAGAGAAAAAGTCCGCGGAGGAAATCTGGATGGAGGAATAAGCTCCGCCGCATAAAAGGAGAAGACGATGAAACTCTACAATACCATGACAAGACGTGTCTCGGAATTTGTTCCGAATGAACCCGGAAAGGTCGCGATGTACACCTGCGGCCCGACGGTTTACCACTTTGCGCATATCGGAAACCTGCGCTCTTATATCTGCGAGGACGTGCTGGAAAAGACCCTGCGCTATCTTGGCTATGACGTGAAGCGCGTGATGAACATTACCGATGTCGGCCACCTCTCATCCGACGCGGATACCGGCGAGGACAAGATGCTCGCCGGCGCGAAGCGCGAGCACAAAACCGTCATGGAGATTGCGGATTTCTACACGAAAGCCTTTTTCTCCGACATGGAAAAGCTCAATATCAAGATGCCCGACGTCGTGGAACCCGCGACAAACTGCATCCCGGAGTTTATCCACATGATCGAAGTGCTCCTCGAAAAGGGCTACGCATATAAAGCCGGCGAAAACATTTACTTCGACACCTCGAAACTCGACAATTACTATGTGCTCGGAAACCAGAACGAGGACGAACTCATGGTCGGCGTACGCGATGACGTCGAGGAGGATACGAACAAAAGGAACAAAAATGACTTTGTCCTCTGGTTCACCAAGTCCAAGTTCGAGGACCAGGCCCTGAAGTGGGACAGCCCCTGGGGCGTCGGCTATCCCGGCTGGCATATCGAGTGCTCCTGCATCAGCATGAAGCATCTCGGCGAATACATGGACATCCACTGCGGCGGCGTGGACAACATTTTCCCGCATCACACGAATGAAATCGCCCAGTCCGAGGCCTACCTCGGGCATAAATGGTGTAATTACTGGTACCATGTGCACCACCTGAACGACCGCGAAGGAAAGATGTCCAAATCGAAGGGCAATATCCTGACGGTTTCGGTGCTGGAGGAGAAAGGCTACGATCCCCTGGTGTATCGTTTCTTCTGCCTGCAGTCGCATTACAGGAAGCCGCTTGAGTTCTCCTATGAAGCGCTCGACAACGCTGCTGCAGCATTCACGAAGCTTCTCAGGCGTACTGTCCAGATCAAAAAGGACGCGGAAAAAGAAGGCGGAGACATCGATCGGGCGGTCTTTGAGGAATACGACGCGCGCTTCAAAGAAGCGATCGGAAACGACACGAATACCTCGATGGCGCTGACTGTCCTCTACGACGTGCTGAAGGCGGATACGAACGCGGCGACGAAGAAAGCGCTTGCTGAAAGCTTTGACAGCGTGCTTTCTCTCGACCTTTTCCGGGAGCGCGAAGAGAAGTCGGCGGAGGAGGACAGCGAACTGGTCTCGTGGATTGAGGAGCAGATCGCCTTAAGGAAGGCTGCGAAGAAGGAGAAAAATTTCGCAGAAGCCGACCGGATCCGAGCGGAGCTTCTGGATCGCGGAATTGTGCTTCGGGACACCCGGGAAGGAACAACATGGGAGAGAGCCTGACGGAAGAAATCAAACGGGCATTTTCCCTCCCTGAGATCGACCCTTCGCAGTATTCACCGCTGGCGCTCGCCTATATCGGCGACAATATTTACGAACTCGTGAACCGGACGGAAATGCTGCACCGCGGAAACCGGCAGTCGCAGAAACTGCATAAGGACTGCTCGGCGCGGGCGAACGCGCGCTTTCAGGCGGAGGCGGTGCTTTCGATCCTTCCGGTGCTTACGGAGGAAGAGGAAGCGGTTTACCGGAGAGGCCGCAACGCGGCGGTTGTGACCAAGGCGAAAAACGCGACGATTACGGAGTATCACGAGGCGACGGGCTTTGAGGCGCTGATCGGCTACCTGTATCTGAAGGGGCGTTACGGGCGCCTCACGGAACTTGTGAAGCTGGGCTTTTTGAACGCTGTGAAAGAAACACCGGAGAAATAATTAATCGGAGAACAGAGTTTTGGCGAACGAACAGGAAAACCTGACAATTGAAGGCAGGAACGCGGTGATGGAGGCGCTCCGGGCGGGTATGCCGCTGGAGCGGCTCTTCGCACAGGAGGGGCTTAAGGACCAGGCCTTCCTCTCGGTAATCCGGGAGGCGAAAAAAGCCGGCGTAAGGATCGACGACGTACCGAAGGAGAAGATGAATAAGCTTTCCCGTACCGGAAAACACCAGGGCCTCATTGCCCTGCTTTCGGAATGGACCTATTACGAGCCGGAGGACCTGCTGCGGGAAGCGGAGAAGCGCGGCGAAGCGCCTTTTCTTTTCCTCCTTGACGGCATAGAGGACCCGCACAACCTCGGGGCAATCATCCGCACCGCGAACCTTTCCGGGGCGCACGGCGTGATTATTCCGAAAAACCGCGCGGTTTCCGTCAACGCGACCGTTGTAAGAAGCTCCGCCGGCGCCGCGAATTTCACGAAGATCGCGCGGGTGACCAACCTTTCGAGGACGATTGACGAGCTGAAAGAGCGGGGCGTCTGGTTCGTATGCGCCGACATGGACGGAGAGCTGATGTACGATCTGAACCTCTCGGGAGCACTGGGACTTGTGATCGGCGCGGAAGGGAAGGGCGTGTCCCGCCTCGTCCGCGAAAAATGCGATATGACCGCCCGCATCCCGATGAAGGGCAATATCGATTCCCTGAACGCATCGGTTGCGGCCGGCGTCCTCGCCTACGAAATCGTGCGCCAGCGGATGATGTCATCCTGAGCGGCAAAACGGACCGCAGGATCCCATCCGGACCGAAGCCCCTTTCATAACGGGATTCCCCGGAGCTTCTCATCAGCCCGCACGGACCAGATCAGGGAGCTGGAGGCCCGAGGATTCCTCCGGCAGTCCGGAAGACAGAGAAAGTTATGAGTATGGAAAATAAAAAGAACAATAAAATACTGACAATACCGAACGCGCTGTCGCTGCTTCGGATTCTTCTCGTGCCGGTCTTTATGTACCTGTACATCGGACGGCAGAATACGCTGTGGACGGCGATCGTACTGATCATTTCCTGCCTTTCGGACGTGATCGACGGCCCGATCGCACGGAAATTCAACCAGGTCTCGGACGTCGGAAAGGCGCTGGACCCGGTGGGAGACAAACTGACGCAGATCGGGCTTATGGTCTGCCTGATCATAAAATACCCGCTGATGTGGGTTCCCGCGGTCATCATTGTCGTAAAGGAGATCGTGAGCGGGATCCTCGGCCTTGTGACCATCAAAAAAGCGCATGTCGTGAAAGGCGCCGTCTGGCACGGAAAGCTGACGACGGTGCTTCTTTTCCTGATGATGGGCCTGCATCTTCTGTGGCCGCCGCGGCTTCCCGACCTGATCTCATGGATTTCGATCGGCATCTGCTGCGCGATGATGCTGTATTCGTTTGCCATGTACACGCTCCGCTATATCCGGACGCTCCGGGACGCGAAAATGAACAAAGAGGAGGAAGCCTCCGATGGCGAATAAACTGATTATTGTCGAGTCGCCTGCCAAGGTGCATACAATCAAGAAATTCCTGGGATCGGGGTATGACGTCGTCGCGTCTGCCGGTCATATCCGGGACCTTCCGAAAAGCCGTCTCGGTGTGGACAAGGAGCATGATTTCGAACCGGAATACATTACGATCCGCGGCAAGGGCGATATCATGGCAGACCTCAAGAAAGCCGTGAAGAAAGCCGATAAAATCTATCTGGCAACCGACCCGGACCGGGAAGGAGAGGCGATTTCCTGGCACCTTCTCGAAGGGCTGAAGCTCCCCGAAAGCGGCAAGGAAATTCATCGGATCACTTTCAACGAGATTACGAAGAATGCGGTCAAAGACGCACTGAAGCATCCCTCCGAAATCAACGAAAACCTTGTGAACGCGCAGCAGGCGCGCCGTGTCATGGACCGTGTCGTCGGCTATGAGCTGTCCCCGATTCTCTGGAAAAAAGTCAAGGGCAAACTTTCCGCAGGGCGCGTGCAGTCGGCGGTGCTTCGGATGATCGCGGACCGTGAGAATGAAATCGCGGCTTTTGTTCCGCAGGAATACTGGACCCTTTCGTGTACAATAAAATCCGGATCCGGAACGCTCGTCGATGCCGAATACTACGGCGAAGGCGGAAAAAAGACGCAGCTCAGGTCGGAGCAGGAGACGGATGGAGTGATAAATTCCCTCGCCGGAGAAATTTTTGCGCTTGCGGAAAAGAAAAACCAGACGCGCCATAAGGCCGCGCCGTTCCCCTTTACCACTTCGACGCTGCAGCAGGACGCCGCAAACCGGCTGAATTTTTCGACTTCCAAGACCATGCGGCTCGCACAGCAGCTTTATGAGGGCGTAAAGCTTCCAGGACACGGGACGATCGGCCTCATCACCTATCTTCGTACTGATTCGACGCGCGTTGCCGCGGAAGCGGACGCGATGTGCAAAGCCTGGGTCAGGGAAAACTACGGCCCGGAATATGTCGGCCCCGGCGCTGTGAGAAACTCCGACCGCGCACAGGACGCACACGAGGCGATCCGGCCGACCGATATGTCGATTACGCCCGAAAGCATTAAATCCGACCTGCAGCGGGATCTCTGGCGCCTCTACAGCCTGATTTACCGGCGTTTTGCGGCAAGCCGCATGAAGGCGGCGGTCTATGAATCCGTGAGCGGACGTTTTGAATCCGCAGGCCACAGCTTCACTGCGGTCTCGACGCATCTTGCGTTCCCCGGCTTCCTTCTTGCGTATGATTCGGACGAGGAAAAACCGAAAAAGGATAAAGGGCTTGAAAGCCTTAAAGAAGGGGAGGTGCTTTCCCTCCTGGATACGAAAAAACAGCAGCATTTCACGCAGCCGCCGGCGCATTTCACCGAAGCGACGCTCGTCCGCGAGATGGAGGAGCTGGGCCTCGGGCGTCCGTCGACCTATGCACCGACAATTGCGACGATTCTGTCCCGGCACTATATCACCAAAGAAGGCCGCAATATCTATGTCACAGAGCTCGGGGAAGTCGTCAACGGGCTCATGCTGAAGTCCTTTCCGGACATCGTGGATCTCGGATTTACCGCCGCAATGGAGCATAAACTCGACCAGGTCGAAGAAGGCAGGGAAGACTGGCACGAGCTGATGCGGGAGTTTTATCCCGGCTTTTCCCGGGAAATCAGCCGTGCGGAGCAGGAGCTCCAGAAAGTTAAGGTCGAGGATGAAGTCACGGATGTGATCTGTGAAAACTGCGGCCGCAACATGGTTATCAAATACGGCCGGAACGGGAAGTTTTTGGCCTGCCCCGGTTTCCCCGAATGCCGCAATACACGTCCGCTTCTCGAACGCACCGGCATTAAGTGCCCGAAGTGCGGAAAGGAAATTGTCATCCGCCGCACCCGGAAAGGCCGCCGCTACTACGGCTGTGAAGGCGCTCCGGAATGCGACTACATGTCCTGGACCCGGCCGAAGGGGTGACTCCGTAGAAGGCCGCAGGCCTTCCGGACAGATCGCGGCTTTTCACCGCCAATATTTCGTATATCGATTCTCTGCGAGCCCTCTTTCCTTCCGGTAAGAGGGCTCTGAAAGTTTCGGGAATTCCGGATACGGCTGCATCCGTCTTAAGTCCGGCATCCGCGGCCCATAATTCCGCCGCCAGATATTCATAAAGTGGTCCTTGCGAAGCGGGGAGTATTGTGATATAATACAAAAGACTATGTAAAGGGTGTATTATGCCCTTTTCGGTCGGAAAGGCGGATTATGATCAACACCCAGCGGGTTTACCTGATGACCAGGGCCGCAATATTCGAGGACAAGGAGAGAAACGGCGCGCTTAAGATCGTTTCGTACCGGCGGCAGGACTACATCCTGTATCATATGCTGTTCATCATGCTTTCTGTCACCGGCGCCTATGCGATTCTTGTCGGGGCGGTGCTTTTCATGGTGATCATGGCCAATGAATCCCTTGTGCTGAAAACCGCGCAGATGGTGCTGATCCTGATCGCAATCATCCTTGGCTACATTGTTGTACTGATTGCCTATTATATGATTTCCCACAAGTATTACGGAGAGAAGCATGTAAAAGCGCGCCAGGATGTCATGAAGTACCTCGCTGTACTCAGACAGCTTCGGGAGCTGCAGGAAGAAGAAGGAAAGGCAGATAATTCGCTATGAAGTGGATGTTCGCGATGAGACAGGTCATCAAGACCTTCTATGAACGCTACGACCGCACTATATCCGCGGTCGTCCGCTTCATGTTCTCGCTCAGCACCTATCTCACGGTCATGTTTCACACCGGCTATAATTTCCGGATCACAAATCCTTTGTTTGCGGTAGTGATGGCGCTGATTTCCGCCTTTCTTCCGGCTTCGGCAATTCCGATTTTTACCGGTGTCCTGCTTTCGATGGAGTTTGCTTCCGTCTCGCCGGAACTTGCGGCGATCACGGTGATTATCCTGCTCATCATGCTGCTGACTTATTTCGTGTTTAAGGCGGGTGACAGCTGGATGCTCAGTTTCTCGCTTCTGATGCTTCTGTGGGGATTTTCGCCGGTGCTGCTTCCTCTGGCGCTCCTCGTGCAGCCG
>CACYBV010000207.1 GCA_902772745.1 uncultured Eubacteriales bacterium | reverse complement strand
ATTGTTTCCCCTGCATCCTCCGGGTCGCCGGGGCCGTTCGAGACGAATACCCCGTCCGGATGAAGCGAGAGGATCTCATCCGCTGTCGTGTTCCATGGCACAACGGTCACCCGGCAGTTTCTGCGGATAAATGAGCGGACAATATTCTCCTTCATCCCGCAGTCGATCGCAGCGACATGAAAACGCGGCGCGCCGCAGGTATACTCTGTTATTTCCTTCCGGCTTACGCGGGAGACCGCGTCGCGGGGAAGAACCGTTTCCCGCAGTTTCCGAAGGCCGTCGGCAAGTGTAACGGAACGATCCGTAAACAGCGCCTTCTGAGATCCGAAATCCCGGATTTTCCGGTTCAGCTTCCGTGTGTCAATACCGGAAATTCCTGCGATCCCGTATTTTTTCATCACCGCATCCAGGGTATTTTCAGCCCGGAAATTCGAAGGTTCATCGTTGTATTCGCGGACCGCAAGCGCTCCGACCGTCGGGGTTTCTGTCTCATAGTCGTCCGCCGCCATCCCGTAGTTTCCGATCAGGGGATAAGTCATCACCACCGCCTGATCGGTATAGGACGGGTCCGAGAGGATTTCCTGATAGCCGACCATCGAAGTATTGAAAACAATTTCCAGGACTTTTTCTTCACATTATCCGAAGGAGTACCCCAGGTACTCCTCTCCGCTCTCCAGTATAATTTTCCTGTCCGGTCCCGGCCGCATGCTGTTTCCTCTCAGTTTCTAAGGATTCCGCAGATTCTCTGAAATATTTCATCTGCATTTCAGCCTTCCCGCACTTCGCTGTCATGCGTTTTGGCTGTGTTTCAGTCTTACTGATTTTTCCTGCCTGCGAGTTCCTCCGCCGCAAGATCCGCCGCCGCCCGCACGAATCCTTTGAAAAGGGGATGCGGCTTGTTGGGGCGGCTCTTGAATTCGGGATGGTACTGCACGCCGATGAAAAACGGCCGGTCGGAAAGCTCCACGGTTTCGACAAGGAGGCCGTCCGGTGAAATACCGCTTAACGTGAGTCCGTGCGCCTGCAGCACTTCCCTGTAATCATTGTTGAATTCATAACGGTGACGGTGGCGCTCGCTGATCCGAAGCGTCCCATAGCAGCGTTCCATCACGGTTCCTTTTGTTATCACACAGGGGCAGGCCCCGAGCCTGAGCGTCCCGCCCTTGTCGATTTCATCGCTTTGCCCGGGCATGAAGTCGATCACCTTGTTCCTGCAGCGTTCGTTGAATTCCCCGGAATCCGCATCCGGAATGCCGGCGGTATTCCGCGCGAATTCGATCACCGCAATCTGCATCCCAAGACAGATGCCGAAATACGGAATCCGGTGTTCTCTCGCGTATTTCGCGGCGAGAATCATGCCTTCGATCCCCCGGGAACCGAAGCCGCCCGGAACGAGGATGCCGTGAAGACCCGCCAGCGTCTCATCAAGGTTTTCTGCCGTAATTTCGCTTGAATCAATCCAGTGGATATTGACGTGGACACTGTGGAACGCGCCTGCGTGATGCAAAGCTTCCGCGACTGACAGATACGCGTCGTGAAGCTCCACGTATTTCCCGACGAGCCCGATCTCGACACAGTGCGTGCGGGATCCGCGGATGCTTTCGACCATGCGCTCCCATTCCGAAAGCTCCGGCGCCGGGGCATCGATCCCGAGTTCCCGGCAGACAACATCCGAAAAGTGAGACTTCTCGAGCATCAGCGGCGCCTCGTAGAGAATCGGAAGCGTCAGGTTCTCGATGACGCAGTCCTCCCGGACGTTGCAGAACAATGCGATTTTCTGGAAAATGGATTTCTCCAGCGGCCGGTCGCAGCGAAGCACAATGATGTTCGGGTGGATGCCCATGCCCTGAAGTTCCTTGACCGAGTGCTGGGTCGGCTTGGACTTGTGTTCCCCGGAACCGCTTAAATACGGTACAAGCGTTACATGGATAAACAGGCTGTTTTCACGTCCGATTTCCAGGGAAATCTGGCGCACCGCTTCAATAAACGGCTGTGACTCAATGTCGCCGATCGTGCCTCCGATTTCGGTGATCACGACATCCGCACCGGTCTTCTTTCCGACGCTGTAGACGAATTCCTTGATTTCGTTCGTGATATGCGGGATCACCTGCACGGTGGAGCCGAGATATTCGCCGCGGCGCTCCTTGTTCAGCACATTCCAGTAGACTTTCCCGGTTGTGAGGTTGGAGTATTTGTTCAGATCCTCGTCGATAAAACGCTCATAATGTCCGAGGTCGAGGTCCGTTTCCGCGCCGTCCT
>CACYBV010000206.1 GCA_902772745.1 uncultured Eubacteriales bacterium | reverse complement strand
AGCGTCGCGGGGCAGAGGGTTCCCGGATCATCTCATTACATTAAAACCGGAGACACGTTCGTTTTAATGTAAACATACCCGACTATCATAGCATATCTTCCGGAAAAGTCAAGCGAAAGTTTCAGGATTTTATAAAACCGTGTCATTCCGGCCGGGATGACAGATGCTCACCGCGGCTCCCGGACCGAAACGATCTTTCCGTCCCGAAGGTATACTCTGGGCACGCGGCTTGAAATATCGCAGGCAAGCTCGTAATTGAATCTTCCGGAAAGCGCCCCGAGCTCCTCCATCGTGATCTCCTCTCCGCCATCCCGTCCGAGGAGCGTCACCGTCGTGCCTTCCGAAGCTCCCGGGACTTCCGACACATCCACCATCATCTGGTCCATGCAGACACGGCCGAGGATCCGGCAGCGCTTCCCGAGAATCAGCACTTCTCCACGGTTTGAAAGGGACCTCGGATATCCGTCCGCATAGCCGACGGATACCGTCGCGACGCGCATCTCCCGCTCCGTCACAAAGGTTCCGCCGTAGCTTACAGGCGCTCCCGGAGGAAGGGTCTTGACAAAGCTGATTTCCGTCCGCCAGGAAAGCGCCGGCTTGAGGCCTGCGGGGCTGTAGTCGCATTCATCCGACGGATTCAGGCCGTAAAGCGCGATTCCGACGCGGAGAAGCGCCGAGTCCGCACAGTCGAAAAGGATCGAGGCCGCACTGTTCGCGTAATGTACAAGCGGAATTCCGAAGCCCTCTTTTCTGAGCTGCTTCGTAAACGCGCGGAATGCGCCGATCTGCCGAAACGCCGCCTGATTTTCTGTCATATCCGCGGTCGCAAGGTGCGTGAAAATGCCTTCGGTCTGGATTCCGGGGAGGCTCAGGATTTTTTTAGCCTGAGAAAGTCCCTGTTCGTCTGCCGGAAGTCCGATCCGGTGCATGCCGGTATCGACTTTCAGATGGACCAGCGCTTCTTTTCCGAGAGAAAGCGCGGTTTCCGACAGGATTTCCGCCCTTTCCGGCTCAAATACCGGGATCCGGATTTCCTGAAGTATCATATCGCGGTAGCGGCGCTCCATAACCCGCCCGAGCACGAGAACCGGTTTTGTAATACCGGATTTTCGAAGGGACAGCGCTTCATCCGCCGTAGCGACAGCAAAGCCCCAGACAAGGTCCGAGACCGCATGCGCAGTTTCCACCGCGCCGTGCCCGTATCCGTCTGCCTTGATAACCGCGACAAAACCTTCTCTCCGTCCTGCATTTTCAAGGACCGAACAGACATTGTGCCGTATGCGGTCGAGGTCAATGAAGGCCGCAGTGCGCTCGCAGAATTCAGGGAGGGAAAACTCCGCTTCCGCGATTTCCCGTTTCTTCTCCTCCGCGGCCTTCGAGAATGCACAGCCGCAGAAATTCTGGCGGTAGAGCCCGTACTCCCGCGACAGTTCGATCGAGCGCTGGTATCCGCCCCGCTTCTTGAAATCCGAAGGCAGGAAGGGCACGCCGTATTCCTCCTGAAGTTCCCTTCCGATCTCATTCAGGAGTGCGGCATTTTTCAGGGGGCTGATCGTAAGCGTCGTCGTGAAATACGAAAAGCCGAAGGTTTTTGCCGCCCGGGCGGTTCTCCGGAGCCGCAGCCGGAAGCATTTTTCGCAGCGTTCGCCGCCTTCCGGCGCGGATTCCAGGCCGCGCGCGGCTTCATAAAAGCTTTCCGGATCATAAGGGCCTGCGAGAAAATGCACCGGGCTTTTCAGCGGCATCTGAGAGATCAGGCGCTGAAGTTCCGAAGCCCGCTTTTCATACTCTTCCTGCGGAGCAATATTCGGGTTATAAAAAAACACCGTGATCTCGAAATATTCACTCAGATACTCCAGTACATAGGAAGAACAGGGCGCACAGCAGGCATGAAGAAGAAGCCGCGGTTTTTTCGCGCCTTCCTCCAGCCCGTCGATGATCCGTTCCAGTTCTTTCTGATAATTTCTTTTCTGATCCGCCATATTCTTATCCATCCGGTCTGTCTTTTGCTTCACAGGAAGTACTCCATCTGCGTCTCTTTCGGCTTCATGCCAAGGTGCTCATAGAAGCGACGGGCCGAGTCATTTCCTTCCCAGACGTTCAGACACACTTCGTAGCAGCCGAGACGTCTTCCTTCCTCCTTGACATATTCGAACAGCATCTTCCCGATTCCCCGGCCCCGCACGTCTTCCGCCACACAGAGGTCGTCTATAAAAATAGACTCGAAGGGCACCATCGTGCTTGCGAAGGGCTGCTTTTCAATCGCACAGAACGCATATCCCATCAGTTCATCCGTATCTTCCGTCACTGCCGCATAAACCGGCCGTTTCTCGTTTTTCAGGATTTCCCGAAGCTCTTCATCGGAATATTTCGTCGTTCCGGAAATGAAAATGTCCGGCCGAAGCGCCGCGTGCAGCTCCAGTACCTGGGATAAGAGCGCAATCATGCGGGGAATGTCCTTTTCTTCTGCTCTTCTGATTCTCATAATCCGCCTCCGATCCCAGATTATACTCCAATATGCGTTTTTCTTCAACCGTCAGTTTTTGCAGTGCGGCCGTTGCGGCCGGGCATCCGCATCGTGTCCTATTTTTCCCTGTCCTTTTTCAGTCTCTTCTGTTTCTGTCGACAAATTCCCGGCAGCCGGTTGTTTCTTCGTCCGAAGACTCCACTTCCCGGTCCAGAATGTCCTCATAGCTGTCATATTTTCCGAGTTTCACATGGTAATTCAGTTTCATTTCCATTTTATGCCTCCTTCTTCAGCTTATTCCGCTTACAGCATACCCGAACAGCACGCTGTTTGCAAGTGTTTTCTGATCTGCGGCACTTCTTGACGCGGAACGCAAAAAATGCTATGCTTTCTGTAAATCCACAACATATGAGGTGATTTTCTATGAAGCACAACTATCATTCCCATACCGTCCGCTGCGGCCACGCCGTCGGCACAGAACGCGAATACATTGAAACCGGCATCAAAAACGGCCTTATTACCATCGGTTTCTCCGACCACTCTCCCTTCCTTTTCTGGAAAGAGCGGGACGGAGGCATGAAAATCGACCGGGAAAAAGCCGCTGATTACTTCAAAACCCTTGGAGAACTCCGCCAGGAATACCGGATCACCCATCCGGAAATCTATATTCCCGTCGGATTTGAATTCGAATATTTCCCCGGCGCTTTCGATTCGTACATTGAAGAAGCCGACTCCTGTGCCGCTGTACTTCCGGACGGTGAGCGGGTCGGAATCGAGTACCTGATCCTCGGACAGCATTTTACCGGCTTCGGTTCAGAAAACGGAGGTTATTCGGGAATGCCCGGAGACAGCGAGAAACGCCTCGCTTCTTACGTCGAGGCCGTTATCGCCGGGATGGAAACCGGGAAGTTTACCTATCTGGCGCACCCGGACCTCATCAACTTCACCGGATCCGTTCAGGTCTATGAAAAACATATGCGCGAGATTCCGATTGCCGCGAAGAAGCTCGGGATTCCGCTCGAGATCAACCTCCTCGGCCTCCATGAGCACCGGAACTATCCGAATGACCTCTTCTGGCATATGGTCTCAGAAACCGGCAATCTCGTTGTCATGGGCTGCGATGCCCACGCCCCGGAGCGTGTCGGAAACCCCGAGCTCATCTCCGAAGGCGAGGCCTTCGCAAAGCGTTTCGGACTTCAGGTTCTTGACGAACTAACGCTCCGTAACCCCCTTGCCTGAATCTTTTCCTCATTGCGGGCCGCAAAAAGCCCGGGGGGAGTGATCCCTCCGGGCGGTATTTATGTTCGGCGGAAGCCGGATTTACTGCAGGAAGTCGCGGATGCGCTTCGAGCGGACAGGATTACGGAGCTTGCGGAGCGCTTTTGCTTCAATCTGGCGGATGCGCTCACGCGTGACGGAAAATTCCTTGCCGACTTCCTCGAGGGTACGCGGATGGCCGTCGAGAAGACCGAAACGCAGGATGATGACCTGGCGCTCGCGGTCCTTCAGATCGCCGAGAAGGTTGTCTATTTCCTCACGCAGCATCACGTTTTCCACATTGACTTCGGGCGTGACCGTATTGGTATCCGCAACAAAGTCGCCAAGGTTCGAGTCGTCCTCTTCGCCGATCGGCGTCTCAAGGGATGCCGGCTCACGGGCGATCTGCATGATCTCCATGACCTTGGATTCCGGAAGTTCCAAAGCGCGCGCAAGCTCGACGACTGAAGGCTCATATCCAAGCTCCAGCGTGAGTTTCCGCTGCATTTTCGACATCTTGTTGATCGTCTCCACCATGTGAACGGGCACGCGGATCGTGCGGGCCTGATCGGCAAGCGCACGGGTTACGGACTGGCGGATCCACCAGGTGGCATAGGTGGAAAGCTTGTAGCCCTTGGTATAATCGAATTTTTCCACGCCTTTAATCAGGCCGAGATTCCCTTCCTGGACAAGATCCAGGAAGCTCATCCCGCGTCCGGTGTAGCGTTTTGCAATGCTCACGACAAGGCGCAGGTTCGCTTCGATCAGACGCTGTTTCGCCGCATCGTCACCGTCCGCTTTCTTCTTCGCAAGCTCGATTTCCTCGTCTGCCGACAGAAGCGGAACCATACCGATTTCCTTCAGGTACATACGTACCGGATCGCCGGTTCCGACGCCCTCGAGAAGATCGAGGTTTGAGAGGTTGATGTCCTCGGTCTCGTCGATATCTCCGTCCAGGAGGTCATCATCCACAAAGTCCACATCGAGCAGCAGATCGTCGTTCATGATCCGGAGCACGTCGATTTTTTTGCGCTCCAGGAAAGTGATGATATGCTCGATCTGGTCCGGCGTAAGCGCAGTTCCTTTGAAGAAGGCATTGATATCGTCGATTTCCAGGATCGAATTGTGCGCGCGTCCGAATTCCACCAGTTTTTCCAGCATCTCCGGACTCAGGGGATTCTTATACTGTTCTTTCGATGGAATCATATCCGCTTCGCTCGGACTGGAATCCTCGGTATACTCGTCGGAAATCAGTTCTTCCGGCATTTCATCGTCGAGAAGGTCCTCTTTTCTTGCCGGCGCCTTCTTCTTCACTGAGGATTTCTTCGCCGGTTTTTTCTCCGCAGTCTTCACTTCCGCCGCAGCTTCAGCAGCGATATCAGCCGGAATTTCTTCCGTTTCGGAAATCTCCGCCGGGCTCTCCACTTTCGAAACCGCAGCCGCAGATTCCGAAGGCACTTCGGCTTCAGTTTTTCCGCCGGATGCTTTCGTCTTATCTTCCGCCGCTGAAGCATCTTCGGATTTCTTCGCAGCGGGTTTCTTCCTGGGAGAAGTTTTTTTCGCCGGCTTTGCTTCTTCCGCAGCGTTTTCCGCAGCGGCTTCTTCCTTGACTTCGCTGATTATTTCCCTGATGTCCGCATTATCAGTTGTTTCTTTTTTCATGAACGGTTCCTTTCACATGAAAAGACAGGTTTACTTCACTACAATATTGACTATCCTTCCGGGGACATAGATTTCTTTTACGATATTTCCCTGCAGACGGTCGCCGAGCGCTTCTTTCGCAGCCGCGATCGCGGTATCCTTGTCCGCATCGCGCGCGATTGTCACATTTCCTCTCACTCTGCCGTTCACCTGGATACCGATTTCAATCACATCCTCGACGGTTTTTTCCTCATCATATTCCGGCCATTCGGAGCTGTAAATACGTCCCGTAAAGCCCTGCAGCTCCCAGATCTCCTCCGTCATATGCGGGGCAACCGGGTTCAGCAGGAGAAGAAGTGTCCGAAGCTCGCCCTTCGTCACCTTTCCCGCGCGGTAAAACTCGTTCACGAGGGACATCATCGCGGCGATCGCCGTGTTGAACTTCAGGTTCTCAAAATCCGAGCTGACCTTCCTGATCGTCTGGTGCATCTTTGTCTCCAGCGCGGAAGAATAGGTTTCCGATGGATCCAGCATATCCTGAAGCTTCCAGACGCGCTCCAAAAACTTTCTGCAGCCCCTGACGCCTTCCTGCGACCAGGCCGCCGAAAGTTCGAAGGCACCGATGAACATCTCGTAAGTGCGGAGCGTATCCGCGCCGAATTCATTCACGATGTCGTCCGGATTCACGACGTTCCCGCGGGACTTACTCATCTTCTCGCCGTTCTCGCCGAGGATCATACCGTGCGAAGTACGCTTTTTATAAGGTTCCTTCACCGGAACAACGCCCTGGTCGTAGAGGAAGCGGTTCCAGAAGCGGGAATACAGAAGGTGCAGGGTCGTGTGCTCCATGCCGCCGTTGTACCAGTCGACGGGCATCCAGTACCGGAGTGCTTCCGGACTGGCGATGCCTGTATCACAGTTCGGATCGCAATAGCGGAGGAAGTACCAGGATGAGCCTGCCCACTGGGGCATCGTGTCCGTTTCGCGCTTTGCCGGTCCGCCGCAGCAGGGACATTTCACATTGACCCAGTCAGTCATCTTCGCGATCGGAGACTCTCCGCTGTCCGTCGGCTCGTAGGATTCGACTTCCGGCAGGATGAGCGGAAGTTCGGACTCCTGAAGCGGTACAAAGCCGCACTTGTCGCAGTGGATTATCGGAATCGGCTCGCCCCAGTAACGCTGACGGGAGAAAACCCAGTCACGCAGTTTGTAGTTGGTTTTCGGCGTACCGACGCCGTTCTCTTCCATCCATTCGGTGATTTTTTTCTTGGCTTCCGGAACCTCTAAGCCGTTCAGAAAGCCCGAATTCACCATGACGCCGCTCTCTGTGGAGGTATAAGCCGCTTCCTGGACGTTTCCGCCCGCGACGACCTCGATGATCGGAAGATTGAATTTCTTTGCGAAATCCCAGTCACGCTCGTCGTGTGCCGGAACCGCCATGATGGCGCCTGTTCCATAGGTCATGAGCACATAGTCGGAGATCCAGATCGGAATTTCCTCATTTGTCACGGGGTT
>CACYBV010000205.1 GCA_902772745.1 uncultured Eubacteriales bacterium | reverse complement strand
CGCATTTCCGTGAAGAACAACGGCGAAAATATCCCCGAGGAGGAGCTTTCCAAGATCTGGATCAAGTTCCACAAGGTGGATAAAGCCCGGACGCGCGCTTACGGCGGCTCCGGCATCGGTCTTGCGATCGTGAAAGCGATTATGGATGCGCACCGCCATGAGTACGGCGTTTACAACGAACCGGACGGCGTGGTGTTCTGGTTCGAGCTTTCAAAAGCCTCCGGGGAGTAATTTCCGGGCCTTCGCCTGTAAATCTCAGGACTCGCCCGCGGGATCGCATTTCCTCCTCAGCGTGATTTCGAATACGCCGAAGAGGAAACGACGATAACCCCCGGCCCGGAATCTGTGAAAATCCGTGCCATTTACGAAAAAAGAAAGGAATCCAGAAATGCCTGCACTAACCGGAAAGTGGGAGGAAGCTCTCTCGCCTGAATTCAGACAGCCTTATTACCGGAAACTTTATCAGACCATCCGGGAGGAATACCGGACGCGGGTCATCTACCCGCCCGCACAGGAAATTTTCACAGCTTTCCACCTGACGCCGCTTGACCGGGTGAAGGTCGTGATTCTCGGGCAGGACCCTTATCACGAGCCGAACCAGGCACACGGACTTTGCTTTTCGGTGAAGAAAGGAGTGGAGATCCCGCCGTCCCTTGTAAATATTTATCAGGAGCTTTCGGACGACCTCGGCTGTCCGATCCCGCATCACGGATGTCTTGTGCACTGGGCAGAGCAGGGCGTGCTGATGCTGAATACGCTTCTCACGGTCCGCGCGCACCAGGCTTTTTCACATAAGGACATCGGCTGGGAGGCGTTTACGGACGCCGCGATCCGCGCCGTGGACGGCGAAGACCGCCCGATTGTCTTCATCCTCTGGGGACGGCCGGCGCAGCAGAAAAAAGCCCTGATCACGAATCCGAAGCGCCTCGTCATCGAATCCCCGCATCCGAGCCCGCTGTCCGCCTACCGCGGATTTTTCGGCTCGCGTCCATTCAGCCGCACGAATGACTGGCTCGTCTCTCACGGCGAAACACCGATCGACTGGGAAATCCCGGATTGAGTCCATAAAACTTGCGGAACTCGCCTGCGGGCCGCGGGACCCGCTTCCGCTATGGTGCGGCCTCTTCGGAGACGGTTCCGGGTCAGCATCATCACGGAGGCCCGGGGGAATCGCAGCCGAAACAATACATAAACCCGGACGTATCGGAGACACTCCGGCCTGTAACCTGCGCGCAGCATATTACCACCAGAAGGAGCATAGAATGACTGTACTCGATATTCATGAAAACGGCCTGAATCTTTTGATCGAAATCCGCGAAAGCGGCGACGTGAGGCTGATGCATTTTTCGGCGCTTCCGTATCAGAGAAAGGAAAACTGGGGCCATGACCTGTACCAGACCCTTGTCGAAGTGGCGCTTTCCGGAAATGACAATCCGGGTGAACGCCAGGGCAACAAGCATGAAATCACTTCTCCCGGAAACCGGCTGAAATATTATGCGCATCATGATTACCGGAACGAATCCGGCCGGAAGCTTGAGATTATACAGGAGGACCCGGAATCGAAAGTTCTCGTGACAAGCCACATTCAGTTTTTCGACGGGCTTCCCGTTATCCGGAGCTGGTCGGAGATCGAAAACGCCGGGACGGAAGATCAGGGCCTCGAATATATCTCAAGCTTTGTGCTTTCGGATATCATGAAGGAGGGCATCCGCCCCTACGGCGACAAGCTTCTCGTGCGGGTTCCCAATAATTCCTGGTGCCGCGAAATGCAGTGGGTGGATTACGACGCGCATCTTCTTGGGCTTACGCAGACGCTCCCCGACTGGGATACGCACAGCTCAAAGCCGGCGGTTTTCACAAACTGCGGCAACTGGTCGACGAAAGAATACCTTCCGATGGGCATCATCGAAAACCGCGAAACGGGCAGCAGTCTCTTCTTCCAGATCGAGCACAACGGTTCCTGGCAGTGGGAGATCGCGGATCACCCGGGCCAGCTGTACCTCGCGATCTCCGGACCGAACGAGACCTATCATCATTTCTTCAAAAACCTGAAGCCGGGTGATAAGTTTGTATCAGTCCCTGCGGCGGTCGGCGCGGTTTTGGGCGGCTTTGACCGCTCGATTCAGGAACTCACGAAATACCGCCGGCTGATCCGGCGGAAGAATGCGGACAACGAGAAGCTTCCGATCATTTTCAATGACTACATGAACTGCCTTTTCGGAGATCCGACGACGGAGAAGGAAATTCCCCTGATCGACGCGGCGGCCGAGATGGGCTGCGAGTACTACGTGATCGACGCCGGCTGGTATGCGGACGGCGACTGGTGGAACGGGGTCGGAGAGTGGCTTCCGTCGGAAAAACGTTTCCCGGAGGGATTGCCGAAACTCATCAGATACATCCGTGACAGGGGCATGGTTCCCGGACTCTGGCTCGAACTGGAGGTCATGGGCGTCCGGTGCCCGAAGCTTCCTGAAACCGACGACAGCTGGTTCTTCATGCGGCACGGAAAACGCGTTTACGACCGCGGCCGCTTCCAGCTCGACTTCCGGAGCCCGAAAGTCATCGCGCACGCGGACGAAGTGATCCGCCGCCTGGTCGAAGACTACGGGATCGGTTATATCAAGATGGACTACAATATCGAACCGGGGATCGGAACGGAAACGGATGCGGACTCCTTCGGCGACGGACTTCTCGGTCATGAGCGCGCCTACCTTTCATGGCTCGATAAAACCTTTGAAAAATACCCGGATCTGGTGATCGAGAACTGCAGTTCGGGCTCCATGCGCATGGACTGGGCGATGCTTCAGCGCTATTCGATCCAGTCCTCATCCGACCAGACGGTTTATACAAGCTATGCCTCGATTTCGGCGAACTCGCCGACGGCGCTGACGCCGGAGCAGGCGGCGGTCTGGAGCTATCCTTTAAAACAGGGTGACCGGGAGGAAGTCGTGTTCAATATGGTGAACGCGCTTCTCCTTCGGATCCATCAGAGCGGACATCTTGCGGAGATCGATCCCGCGAGGAAAGCACTGGTGCGGGAAGCATTAGACCTCTATAAAACGATCCGCGGCGACATCCGGGAAGGGCTTCCGTTCTTCCCGCTCGGCCCCTCGAAATTTGACGATGAATGGGTCGTATCCGGGCTTTCCTGCGGGAAGCGGAATTATATCGCCGTGTGGCGCCGGGGCGCGAAAAAGGCCGAAATTTCGCTTCCGGTGCGGCATCTTACGGGCAAAGCGGCGAAGGTCAGCTGCATTTACCCTTCTTTCCATGAGGCACCGGCCTCGTGGAGCCGGGAAACGGGCGAACTTACGGTCATTCTGCCGGAAGCGGTATCGGCGCGGCTTTTCCTCCTCGAGGAAGAATAAAGCAAAGAAATATCTGACAAATTGTGTCGTCCCGTCCGGGATGATATACATGGAGGTTATTGTATCATGAATTTCCTGAACTGGCTCAGAGTCATCGTTCTGGGCATTGTCGAAGGTGTTACCGAATGGCTGCCGATCAGTTCGACCGGTCACCTGATTATCCTGAATGAACTGTGGAAAGGCAATCCCGAAGTTTTCACGGACGCCTACACCGAGATGTTCGACGTTATTATCCAGCTTGGCGCAATCCTCGCGGTCTGCACGGTTTTTTTCCACAAGCTGAATCCCTTCTCGTCCTACAAGACCAAAGAGCAGAAGAGAAACACCTGGTCTTTATGGGGCAAGGTTGTGGTCGCCGTGCTTCCCGCCGTGATTTTCGGCTTCTTTTTTGACGACCTGATGGACGAATACCTGTACAAATGGTATGTCGTCGCGATGATGCTGATCCTGGTCGGCGCGGCCTTCATCCTGGTCGAGCGCCTGCACCGGAAAGATCCTTCGGTCCTGCGCTTTTCCCAGCTTTCACTGAAAACCGCGCTCTTTATCGGCTGTTTCCAGATCCTTTCGCTGATTCCGGGAACTTCCAGATCCGGCATTACGATCATCGGCGCGCTGCTGCTTGGATGCAGCCGTTATATCGCGACGGAATTCACCTTCTACCT
>CACYBV010000204.1 GCA_902772745.1 uncultured Eubacteriales bacterium | reverse complement strand
TTGTGGATCTTAAGCGCCAGTTCCCTGTCAAGAAGCAGGGACTCAACCGGCGGTTCCGGGCTTTCCGGCTCCGCGTTTTCGGACAGTTCCTCCAGTGAAATAACCTTATTCTGTTTTCTCTGCTGCTCAAAATACAGATTCTTACCGATCTGACAGAGCCAGACTCGCACGTCGCAGTCACCGCGAAAATCATTAATACTTTTCACTGCCCGGTAGAAGCATTCCTGCGTGAGCTCTTCCGCGAGATCCTCCGAGCCGGTCAGTCCGCGAAGAAATCGGAACACATCAGCATAATGCTTTTTAAATACGGTTTCAAGATTATCCATGCGCTCCTCCTTTCTTCGCCTTTTATCTATAAGATGCGGGAACAACGTAAAATATCACAGAAATTTTCCCTGGATCGGCGCATTTCATTCACTTCCCGGAATTGACGCGCTTTCCTTTTCTGTGCTATACTAAAGAAAAAGATCTTGGATTCAAAAGGTGATGATTCAGCTTTTGCCGATAGGATACCGAAGGAGGAACCCCTATGATCAAACTGGGCGTCTGCACACCCATTGAAAATGCCGAGCTTCTAAGAAACATCGGCTACGACTATATTGAGCTCGGACTTTCCCGGATTGCCGGGATGGATGAAGAGGAATACCAGCGGCTTCTCACGGCAGTCAAAGCTGCCCCGCTGCCGGTTCAGGCCATGAACAGCATGGTCCCGTCGGATTACAGTCTCTGCTCCGACGAAGGGACCGGCGAACGGATCCGCGCTTACCTCAAAAAAGCCTTCACACGTGCGGAAGAGCTCGGCGTCGAGATCGTCGTATTCGGTTCCGGCGCCGCCCGGAAAATGCCGCCGGACATGTCCGAAAGCGAAGGATACCGGCGTCTTTCGCAGTTCCTGCGGGTCGCCGCGCGTATCGCGGAGGATCATTATATCAAGATTGCAATCGAGCCCTTAAGAAGTGCCGAATGCAACATCATCAACCTTGTCGGGGACGCTCAGAACCTCGCAGGAATGACCGGTTTTTTGAATGTCGGCGCGCTGGCGGATCTCTACCACATGATGCAGGAAGGGGACTATTACGACTACCTCGACAACGGCATCGGCGTGATCCATGCACATATTGCGGAAATGGAGAACCGGACCTTCCCAAGGGCTTCCGACAACTGCGCGCCCGAGTACCAGGAATTCATAAGAAGCCTGAAAAATGCGGGCTACGACGGCCGCATCTCCATCGAAGCCCGCACGGAGAATCTTGCCGTCGACGCGGCAGAATCTTTCCGCCTCCTGGATTCTCTCCGGCGCTGAGCCCGTATTTCAGAACTCGCCTGTAAATCGCCGGGCCGCCTGCGGATTGCAGGCTCAGTGCATTTCCCGCAGCCTGCGGATCACGTCGGCGATCGCCGCTTTTTCACAGCGGACTGTGGGAATTGCATTCGCCGGTACTGCCCCTGTGTCCGTCAGGATCGAGTGTTCCGGTACGAAGCAGATATCCGCTGCTTCGAGCATCGCGAGGTCGTTCGGCGCGTCGCCGGCTGCGGCCAGGACTTTCCGCCCGAGGATTTCGCAGAGCCGCCGTGCGCTCGTACCTTTGTCAACGCCCTCCGGCGTGATTTCGTAGATAAAGGGCAGCGAACGGATTCCGAAAAGACCGTGCGCTTCACAGAGCGCCTGCGCTTCATCCACAAGCGGGGCGGAAAAGCCGCTCATGTCGAAAGTTTTTCTGTCCCGAAAGTCGCTTTCTGCCGGCAGCTGGATAAAGCCGACCTTAGACCAGCCGCCGGGGATTTCGTCCATCGGCGGCGTCTTGATTTCCTGCCCCGGAAAGCCTTTGAAAATGCTGGTTTCATAGATCTCCGCCGGGATATAGCTGTCTTCTCCGGATTCGATCACAACGCCGGTGCCTGAGGGGAGGATCGGGAGTATTTTCCTTGTGAGCCGCTTCTGTTCTTCCGAGAGGACGCCTTCAAAAAGTACCCGGTCGGCTGCCGTATCATAAATCACCGCGCCGTTTGACAGGACAAGCGGCGCATTGTAAGGCACTTCATGGAAACTCTCATACCATTCGCGCTTCCCTCTCCCGGAACCGATCGTAAATGCCCCTCCCTCCGCAGTGAACTCCCGGATCGCCCGCAGGTTCTCCTCCGGGACGAGGTGCATTTCCCCGGTCATCGTATTGTCGTAATCCGAAATCAGCAGAATATCCTTAAAATCCATCGCAGTTCCTTTCAGGGCGGTTTAAAGCGGCTTTTCAGGCGGTTTTCTCCGTAAAAAGCCGCTTTTTCGCGCCTCATTTCATATAAATCATCCGCTCGCCGGGCTGAAAGATTTTATAGGGCATCCCCGGCGCGTATTCACGGACTGCTTCCGGGATATAGCCCGCGGGAATTGTATTTCCGGGGAACAGGTCAAAATGCAGCGGGATAAACAGCGACGCCTCCGCCTCCTTTGCGAAAATCACGGCTTCCTCGAGCGTCATATTGCCGATGATGTCCCGGTGATAACGGTAGAAGCTCCGGCCGTTCACTGGCAGCATCGCGATATCCACCAATCCGACGAGTTCCTTCTGCCCTTCATACAGACAGCAGTCGCCGGCGTGGTACACACGGATTCCGGAAAAGTCCAGCACATAACCCATCTCAAAGTAATCGCCCCGCTCGTCACGGTGCAGCTCTTCGTGCGCCGAAGGCACCGGAAGCACCGAAATGTCCGGAAGGAGCTCCAACCTCTTTGCGCTGTGCGCCGGGATCAGCCGTTCTTTTGGAACGCCGTACTTTTCCGCCGCTTTCTGTGCATAAGCCGCCGGGATCACAAATTTCGCTTGGTCATTGACTGAAAGAATTCCGGCGATCGTCTGAGGATCCGTGTGATCCAGATGGTCATGCGAACAGAAAACCGCGTCGATAAAGGAAAGATCCTCCGGCTTGATCGGCGGAAGATAATATCTCCCCCAGCCTTTTGCCGGATCATAGAGCCCTCCCGTGAGATAACCGTCCAGAAGCAGGTACTTCCCGCGGAATTTGATGATAAAACCGACCTGTCCGAGATAAAACAGCGCCAGCTGATCGTCCGGGATCTCAGTCCGGAGAATCTGTTCACGCAAGTCTTTCATGTTATTTTCCTCCTGTTTTCAGCGGTTTTCAAGTATGCCGGGTCCGTGGAAAAACGTCCGCAGCATTCGGAATCTCCGATTGCCTTTCTGTCCTTCTGAGGATTAATCATAGTATACCATGTTTTTCTGATTTTTACATTCATTTTCGGCAATTTCCCGGCAGCAAATCATAAATTATCACATTGAAATTCATGCCTTGATGTGGTAAAATTATGATAACTGTGGAATTATTTGCAGCGATCAAGATTAAACAGAAAGAGGATGTGTAATTATGGGAAAGGGAAATGTTCTTGTCGGTCAGTCCGGCGGACCGACCGCAGTAATTAACTCCAGCCTTGCAGGCGTTTTCAAGAACGCCAAAGAGCGTGGATTCAATAAGGTATACGGCATGCGTTACGGCATCCAGGGCTTCATGGACGAGCAGTATATTGATCTCTCGGACTATGTCAAAAACGAACTGGATCTGGAGCTTCTGAAGCGCACTCCGTCCGCTTTCTTAGGAACCTGCCGCTATAAACTCCCGGAGATTCACGAGGACCAGGAAGTTTACAAGCGCATTTTCGAGCTTCTCGACAAGCTGGATATCGAAGTATTCATTTACATCGGCGGCAA
>CACYBV010000203.1 GCA_902772745.1 uncultured Eubacteriales bacterium | reverse complement strand
GAAACAACGGAAGAAACTGCCGAAGAAACAACGGAAGAATCCAGTGAAAACCCGGATGCGCTTCCGGAAGGCTGGACCCGGACTGAAGAGACCTTCGAGCCGGGGGATGTGGAAGGCCTGGAAACCCATGTGAAGGACGAAAAGGGCCGCGACCGGGAATTTCTCGAGGAAAAACGCAGCGAAGAGTATTCATTTCATGTCGAATTCCGTACCTATTACACATACACGGACGGCAGTCCGGACGTCGCAGTCCGTCAGGAATTCTACACCTACGATATTGCTTCCGGCGAAATGACCGGCGCCGGGGCCTGCGACTATGTATATACGATGCTCTCTCCCGACAACTATGTTTCGATGTGGTGCGGATGGGAAGAAAGTGCGGATGTGGATGAGAACGGCCTGAAAATTCAGCTCATGACCGAATACGACGGCCAGGAGCTGAATCCTGACGGTTCACTGGCGCGGGAAATCCCGTCGACAAAGCCCTGATACAGACAGAATCCATGAGTCAGCAGATACACTGCCCCTGAAAAAACCCGGGCCCGGGATTTCAGGGGCAGTATCATGTACCGGAAAGGCCTTGGATATCGTGGATCAGGCGCGGCGTCATTCCTCCCGTCGGAGCCCTCCCTCCTGCAGCAGCTCCTGCGGGCTCCGGACCCGTTCGATCCGGCCGTCTTCCATCAGGACTACCCGGTCTCCGAGGGCCATCGCTTCCGAAAGGTCATAGGCCGCATAGATCACGGTCAGCCTGCGCTGCTCCCGAAGGCGTTCAAGATCTATCCGAAGCTTTGCACGCTCCTGCTCGTCCAGCATCGCCAGCGGTTCATCCATCACGACGACATCCGGACTGCTGACAATTGCCCGGGCAATTGCCGCCCGCATCCTCTCTTCGCGGGTCAGTTCCTTTGGTTTTTTCTGCAGCAGTTTCTCCGCGCGAAACATCTTAGCCGCTTCCCGGACTCTGAGGTCCTTTTCCTCCCGGGAAAGCTGCAGATGTTTCAAAGGAAACAGGAGATTCCGGTATACCGTAAAGTGCGGATACAGGGAGCCGCTCCGAAATACCATTCCGGTCCGGAAGGGGTTTCTTGAAAAGCGCTTTGCTTCCCGGCCGGCAATCCGAATTTCCCCGCTGTCCGGAAATTCCAGTCCAACGATCAGCCGAAGCAGCGTTGTCTTTCCGCACTCCGACGGTCCGGAAAGCGTCACGAATTCATGATCGGCGATTTCCAGGCTGAAATCCGAAAGCGCCGCAAATGCACCGCCGCGTTCCTTTGACACATATACCTTTCCAACATTCACAAGCTTTACTTCGGCCATCATTCCCTCCATTGCTGCACATCTCTCTGCCTGTTGAATATCAGCCAGCCGCTAAACTCTCTTTTTTGTTGTTTCCCCGGCACATCCGGTCTTCGCGCCTTATTCTGCAGTCCATTATATCAAAAACAGTTCTTTTTTCAAGAGGATACAAAATCGAAAGGATCCCTTTAAATCATACTTGCGAAGCGGGCGATATTTTCATAAACTGAAATAAGAAAGGCCTTACCCAAAAAGGACCAGTCCGGTACCAGGGTACGGGCAGACAGATTTTTCGGAATTTTAAAAAGTGAGGTGAATTCATATGCATGAAGTGAAAACAATCGATTTGGGGGATGTGACGCTCGCATACCGGGAATACGGATCCGGCGACAAATACCTGCTCTCGACCCAGAATTTCTTCTTCAAAGACTCCCATATGGCGCTTCTCGGGCAACCGCCCTACGACTATCACTGCTTCCTGATTTATATGCGGGGCTATAATCAGTCCACGCACTATTTCGACGGGGAGCCGCGCGAGTACGTTCATCTCTGGGGCCAGGACCTGATCCGTTTCGCGGAAGCGATGGGCATCAAGTCTTTCTACTATACCGGCATTTCCCACGGCAACTGGGGCGGCTGGTACGCGGCCTTCAACCGTCCGGACATGGTGCGTGCCTTTGCCTGCTTTGACGGCTGCGGCGGCTATATGGACCGTTCGAAGCTTCCTGAACCTCATCGGGCTTCGCTTTCGGATGTACAGCATCTTGTCGGGAATTACGAGGAGCTTTCGAAGCGCGCCTGGATCGAAAAATGGCCCACCGAAAACCCGGAACGGCTTCGGAGGCGCCAATCCAACTGGGAAGAGCACACCGATATCCTGATGCACCGCTCGGCTGAGGAATTCTGCGTTCCGATGGGCGGAGATATGTCCGGCTGCAACGCTGTTTCGGATGAGGATTATTTCGAGCACCTGAAGACCATTCCTTTCCCTGTCCTCATCTGGAACGGCGGTCTGGATCCTCTGTGCACGCCGGAACGGGCGCTTCGGACCGCACAGGCCATCCCCGGCGGCCAGCTTCTCGTGTACCAGCATCTCGGCCACGGCGGCGCGGATGAAATGCCCGAGCTTGCTGCCCGCGACTGCGACCGCTTCTTTAAAGATACGGAAGGGCGGATCCTGTAAAACGCTCTGTCAAGGCAGGTCTCTTGCGGTCTGAAGGGCGGAGTGCTTCCCGTAAGCAGAACCGGGCAGACAGCGGCGAATGAAGAATAATGCAAAATTTGCCTGCGGGATGATACTGCCCCTGAGAAGACTAGAAGCCGTCTTCTCAGGGGCAGTATCATTACCCTCAGCCTGCGTTTTTATTCCACGGATTTTACATCTCTCCCTTTTTCACCCGGACTTCGGCTTCCGCCTGGATCTTCGGATCATAGGACAGAATTGCCCCGATATCTTTTCCGTGCATGCGGCGGTCCTTGTAGTTTTTGGTAATCTTCCGGACAAGCGGCATCAGCGCGACGACACCGATCAGGTTCGGGATCATCATGAGTCCGTTGAAGGTATCGGAAATGTCCCAGGCAAGGGACGAGGTCATCAGGCCGCCGGCGACGATCATCAGCACGAAGAGGATCCTGTAGGCCAGGACGCCCTTGCTTCCGAGAAGATACTCAACCGCCTTGGAGCCGTAATGCGACCAGCCTAGAATCGTCGTAAATGCGAAGAGGAACATTGCAATTGCGACAAAGCGCGCGCCGATATTGCCCCAGGGGAAGACGCTGTTGAAGGCAGACGCCACAAGCGTTGCATCCGTCGTGCCTTCCGCAAGCGTTCCGGTCGAAAGATTATATACGCCGGACGTGAGGATTACCAAAGCAGTCATCGTGCAGACGATGATCGTGTCCGCGAATACTTCGAAGATGCCCCAGATGCCCTGCGTCACAGGCTCGGCGACATTGGAATTGGAATGGACCATGACCGAGGAGCCAAGGCCGGCTTCATTACTGAAAACGCCGCGCTTGAAGCCCTGGGTGAAGACCACGGAAATCAGATAGCCAAGCGTTCCGCCTGCGACCGCAACCGGCTTGAAAGCG
>CACYBV010000202.1 GCA_902772745.1 uncultured Eubacteriales bacterium | reverse complement strand
TCGCTCCTTTCGACGGCGTCGTGACATACTTAATTACCTTCACGCCTGAATACGAAAGCGCCAGCAACAAACGGGTGATGACGATTGCGGATTCGACGACGACGCTTTTCAGGGCTTCGACGGTCTACTGGCAGTACTTCGCTGCCGGAATGACGATTCCGATCACTGTGGACGAGGTGGAATACACCGGGGTCGTCGCAACCGAGAAATCGCTTGGCATCGATGAAACCAGCCACCGGGAAGGTTCCGCAGCCTATATCTATATCGTGCTGGATTCGCCGGCCTTTGACGTTTCCGACAGCAAGACCATCAAGGTGGAAGTGGAGCTTGAAAGGTCGAGCGGCTGCCTGATGGTCCCGATCGGCGCGATCGATACAATCAATGAGAAAGACGTGGTATATTATCCCGGGGAAAACGGCATGAAATGCTACCGGGAAGTGGAAACCGGACTCCGGAGCAGGACGGGAGTGGAAATCCTGTCAGGGCTTTCGGAAGGCGACACCGTAATCATCAACAGGTAACAGGAGGCGGGAAACGATGAAAAAAACGATACGGACAGTCCTGGCGCTTCTTATTTCTCTGTTTATTACGGGATGCGCCGCCGGCACCGGGGAGGCTCCGGAACTTCTGGAGCCGGTCCGCGGCAAGCAGGACACGGAAACAGTGAAACGGGGGGATTACCAGCGGACCGATGCGTACTACGGCGTCCTGATGCCCCGGATCACCCAGGTATACATGAAAGGTTCCGGAACGATCGAAAATATCAACTGCTGGAACGGACGGAAAGTGGAAAAAGGAGAAATCCTGATCGAGCTGGACCGCGAAGCCGTGGAAAAACAGATTGAATCCGCGGAAGAATCTCTCTCGGAAATTCAGACGCTCGGCGCATACAGCGACGAGATTGCGGACCTTGAGATCGCCGGAAAAAACAGGGAGCTCAGCCACCTGTACGGAACCGGCGCGCCTTACCGCGTAACGGCCATGAAAAAACTGGAAATCGACGAGCTGACGCTTCGGAAAAACCAGGAGATCGAAAAGCGGGAACTGCAGCTGAAGGAACTCGAAGAAACGCTTCTTGAGCTTCGTGCGGATCTTGAAAACCTGGTGATCGAAGCCCCCTGCAGCGGCTATGTATATCTCGACGACAGCCTTTCAAACGGCATGTACCTGATGGAAGGGAAACCGATCCTCCGCATTCTCGACGACAGCGACCTCGTGCTCCGCACGGAATCCTATGTTCCGGAAACTGTCCTGAGAGAAGAATACTACGGATGGATCGAGGGAGAACGTTATGAACTCGAATACCTGCCGATGGATCAGCAGGAATATCTTGCGCTGATCGCTTCAGGCGGGGTTACCTACAGCGAGTTCAGGGTGGAAAACGCCGGATCCCTTTCCTCCGGCGATACGGGCTCGGTCATCGCGATCACGAGAAAAACGCCGGATGTACTGTATGTTCCCACCAACGCCCTGTCCTCTGACAGCGGCGGATATTACCTGACGATGGAGACGGAAAACGGTCCCGAGAAGCGGTATGTCACCACCGGGCTGTCCAATGAAGTTATTATTGAAATCCGGTCGGGCGTTTCGGAAGGAGAGGTGTTCTATGTTACGAAATAAACGGCTTGCCATACTTCTTCTTTTCTTTGCAGGCATCCTGTTCTCGGTATCGGTACGGGCATCATCGCTGATCCCGGTCTCGGAAATCAGCGATGAAAGCGCCAATTACCGGACGACGGTTGTAACCAGGACGGACGCCGCGAACGAGCGCACCTGCGCCGCCGCACTTTACTTCCCCGTCGTACGCAACGTATACTACGAAGGTGCGGACGCATACTTTGTCAAAGATCTTGCAGTGTTCGGAAATGATGTCAGTGAAGGAAGACCGGTCTTTGAGATCGAGCCTGATGTCGATGAAATCCGCCTGACGGAACTGGAACTTCAGAAAGAGGAGCTTGAGCGGCAGTACGGCGTCTCGACCGAATCGCGCGAAAAAGAAATTGCGAAACTTGTAAAACAGCATACGGAAGCGATGCCCGGAGATCCTTATACGGCAGAACTTCTCGATTACCGTGTGAAAATCCTGAACATTGAAGCCGAAAAAGCGGCATACGAACATGAAAAAAGAATCGAGGCGCTGGATAAGGAAATCGCAGAGCTTCGGGAGGAACAGAACCACACGAAGATCACGAGTCCTTATGAAGGAAGGCTCAGCTATATTCAGAATCTGACGGAGGGCAATGTGATCCGGGAAGGCGACCTGCTCATGGCTGTTACAGATCTCTCGGAGATTTATCTGCGCGCCAACAGCTCGATACCGTCCGGCTCTTCCGTCACGGTGACGGTGTCATACCGCGGCGACGATTATGTATTTGAGGGAAAATGCGTGGTCGACTGCAGCGTCCTTACTTCGGGCAACGACAGCACTTCGATCATCGAGATTAATAAGGACGAACTCCTGTCCTTAAACAGCAATCTCAGGCAGCTGGATGTCAGGGCGGTCCGGTTCAATGTGACTTTCCAGGACAGCCGAATGAAGAACATCCTCTGCATTCCTTCGGATGCGCTGATAAAGGACGGCAGCTTTTACTATGCGGAAATTCTGGACGAAGAGAAAGTGATTCACCGCCGTCCCGTGAAAGTGATGATCCTGAAAAACAAAACCGCTTGGGTTATCGACGGGCTCGAAGAGGGCGACGTCGTGATCCTGCAGTAAGGAGGAAACATGCTGCATTTTGTACTGCAAAAACTCCTGAATAAGAAATGGATGGTTGCCGCGCTCCTTGTCGGCAATATCCTGCTGTTTGCGATCGCCGCCGCAACCCCCATCTATACCGAAACCACGCTTCAGCGTGCGCTTAATACCACTCTGGGAAACTACATCGAGGAAAAGAACCGCTACCCGATGCAGCTCCAGGTCCGGACGACGGCTTTCCCGAGGGACAAGAGCTATGTGGCGGAAAAGACGAAGCTCCTCGAGGAATCGGAGGAAGTATTCGGACTCCCGATCAAACTGATGGTGAAGTACGTCTACATCTCGGACGATACCACATCGACCGACCTTCAGCGCGACAATCGGAAACGGAGCGCAAGGGTCAGTTCCCTTTCGGATCTTCCCGATCATATTGAAATTGTCCAGGGCCGCATGTACGAAACGGAGATGGACGATCAGGGAGTGGTGGAAGCAATCGTCCCCCTGGCGTGTCTTCGGGATCAGGGATACCTGATCGGTGAGACCATCGAACTGACTACGGATACCTATTCGGACGGATCTCCGATCCGGGTCCGGATTGTCGGTGCGTTTACCGCAAAATCCAGTGACGATATTTACTGGACAAACGCTCCTTCCTCTTATTCGACCTCGGTCTTTATCGACCAGGACCTGTTCTACAGCCTGTATGTCCGGGAGGATTTTGAAAAGAGCGTTTCGGCAAACTGGTTCGTCTTTTACGACTACTCGGATATGCGTGTAAACCAGATTCCGAACATCCTTAAAGAAACCGAAAACTACGAGACCGTTTTCAGGAAGGGCGGCTGGCATACCTGCTTCAACAACTATGCGGCGCTTCTTACGGATTTCCTGTCGACGGAAAAACGCGTCCGGATCACCTTCTTTGTCCTGGAGGTTCCGATCCTCGTGATCCTGGCCGCCTTCATATTCATGGTCGCGCGTCAGATGCTCAATATGGAGCAGGCGGAGATCGCGGTTCTGAAGAGCCGCGGCGTGAGCCGGGGACAGCTGATCCGGATTTACCTCCTGCAGAGCATTGTGCTTTCGGCGATCGCCCTTGCGATTGCGGTTCCGGTTTCATACTTCCTGGTACGGATTCTGAGTTCCGCGAACGCCTTCCTGCAGTTTGTGAGAAGGCACAGCCTCAAAGTGATTTTCTCGAAGGACGCTTTGCTGTATATCGGGACGGCGGTGCTTCTGTCGATCCTGGCGATGGTTATTCCGGTGATAGGAAGATCCCGGGTCACGATCGTCAACCACAAGCAGCGCAAGAACCGGAAACGCTCGGAAAAGCCGCTCTGGCAGCGCTTTTTCCTGGATCTCGTGCTTCTCGGGGTATCCGGATACGGCCTGTTCTCCTTCTACAACCAGCGGGAACTTCTGTCGGAGCGCGTGCTTTCCGGCGCTGCGCTCGATCCGATGCTCTACATCAGCTCGTCTCTTTTCATGCTCGGTTTCGGGCTGTTCCTTCTCAGGATCCTTCCGTACA
This sequence comes from uncultured Eubacteriales bacterium, assembly GCA_902772745.1. Lineage (GTDB taxonomy): Bacteria > Bacillota > Clostridia > Lachnospirales > Lachnospiraceae > UBA1267. The sequence continues at coordinate 1,052 of CACYBV010000202.1, read as the reverse complement.
TAGAGCAGCTGATTTACCGGATTTTCAGGGAAAAGTGGAGCCCGGCGCTCTACACCTCGTACCTTCGGGTCCTCCGGACCAGAAAGTCCCAGAACTTTATCATGGTTTTCCTGTTCATGACGCTTGCGATCGGCGTATTCGATGCGGTTGCAGCGCATACGGTCAACCAGAACTCCGACCAGAATATCGAGTACATTACCGGCGCCGACATTGTGCTGAAAGAGCGCTGGGCAGACAACGGGCAGGCCGTCGCGGAAGATCCTTCGATCGAATTCCATTATTTTGAACCGAATTATGCGAAATATCTGAATCTTTCAGGCGCGGATTCCGTAACCAAAGTCCTGAATGACTCCGACATAACGGTCAGCGTCGAAGGCGGAAACGTATCAAATGTCCAGCTTCTGGGAATCCATACAAAGGAATTCGGCGAGGTTGCGCATTTTGACACGAGGCTTCTGCCGGAGCACTGGTACAACTACCTCAACGTGCTTGCGCGGTCCGAGCGGGGCATCCTGCTTTCCTCGAACTTCCGCGAGAAGTACGGAATCGCGCTCGGAGACGCGATTTACTTCCGGAACCGGAACGGAAAATCCGCACGCGGCGTCGTGGTCGGCTTTGTGGATTATTTTCCTTCGTACATTCGGCGAAACTTCAGCAAGGGAACTGACGGTATCTATCGTGAGACCGAAAATTTCCTGATCGTTTCGAATCTTTCGTATATACAGGAGAATTTCGGCATAACCCCCTATGAAGTCTGGATCAAAACAAAGGATTCATCCGCATTCATTTATGATTTCCGGGACGAAAACAAACTGAATTTCTCCAAATTCACGGATCTGTCGGCTGTGCTCCAGAAAAGCCGCAGCGGTTCCATCCTGCAGGGAACGAACGGAATACTTACGGTCGGCTTCTGCGTCGCACTTGTTCTGTGTACGGTCGGATTCCTGATCTACTGGATCCTCTCAATCCGGGAGCGGGAGCTGCAGTTCGGCATTTTCCGGGCGATGGGCATGTCCATGCGGGAAATCATTGTGATGCTCCTGAATGAACAC
>CACYBV010000201.1 GCA_902772745.1 uncultured Eubacteriales bacterium | reverse complement strand
TGCAGATATGGCGGAATTGGCATACGCGCATGATTCAGGTTCATGTCCATGTACTTGGGTGTGGGTTCAAGTCCCACTATCTGCAGATAAACAGAGCCGGAGGAAAACAGTTCCTTCGGCCTTTTTTGAGCGGGAAAGGACAGCTTTTATGCCGAAAACGAAAGAAAAAAAAGCATACAAAGAGCGATTCCTGCTGCACATGCCCTTCAATGTGAATCTGATCCTGTGTACGGTTTTTCTCAACATTTTCGGGATCATGATGATATACAGCGCAAGTTATTACTATTCGGTCAGTGCCTATCAGTATTCGTCCACGCATTTTTTTAAAAACCAGCTGATCTGGGTGCTTGCCGGGATCGCCGTTATGATTGCGGTTTCTTATGTGCGCCCCGGATTCTACCGTATGCTTTTTGTCTTTTCACTTTTCGGCGCCCTTTTCTTCCTTTTCGCGGTGCGCGTTCCGGGACTTGGCCACAGCTCGCACGGCGCTTACCGATGGATAAAAATCGGGTCGTTCACGCTGCAGGTCGCGGAGCCGATCAAGATCATGATGATTATTTTCCTGGCCTGCGCCATCACGAAGCTTGATATCACAAAGCGCATATCCCGGCTCATAATCTACGGATTCACCGCGATGATCTCCGGCGGACTTGTTATTCTCAGCAACAATGCCAGCACGGGAATCATTGTTTTTGCGATCATGTATTTCATGATTATGCTGAACTATCCGCGTCAGAAATGGTTCCTCATTGCGATTTTTGTGGGTGTGGTTCTTCTTGTCGCGGGACTGATTATGATTGACAGGATTCCGTATCAGGAGACGGAGAATTTCCGCATCACGAGGATCCGCGCATGGCTGCATCCGACCGATCCGGAATTCTCCGACGAACAGGCCTATCAGGCCACGCAGGCGCTTTATGCGATCGCATCCGGGCGGTTCTTCGGCAAAGGCATCGGACACAGCCTCCTGAAATACACGCTTCCGGAGCCGCACAATGACTACATCCTGGCGATTGTTTTTGAGGAACTCGGCATATTCGGCGCGGCGATCCTGACGTATCTCTTTATCTATCTCCTGTATCGGATTCTTCTCGTATACCGTGACTGCAGGAACCGCTTCAACCGCCAGCTGGTTCTGGGCGTTTTTCTTCATATCGCGATACAGGTGCTGCTGAATTATTCAGTAACGCTCGGGATTTTCCCGACTATGGGCGTGACGCTCCCCTTTATCAGCGCCGGCGGATCTGCGGCGTTTCTGACGCTCGTGGAAATCGGAATGGTACTTGCGGTACACCGCCAGAATGAAGAAGAGCGGCTGTACCGGGAGGCACGGGAGGACCAGGAGAATGAGCATCCTGAACTTCGGCTTCTGAAACGGGACCGCTCCCGGGAAAAGCGCCTTAAGAGACCGCGCACCGGAAGCGCATAAAAGGAGTTTTATACTATGGCAGATCGAAGCAAAGAACTGTATCTGGCGGAATATGCGCGGATCCGGCCCTGCACCGGGGAAGAAAACAGGGAGCTTCTGCAGAAAAAAAGTTCGGATCCCGGTGTTGTGAACCGGCTTGTCGAGGGGAATATGTTCCGTGTGAATGAAGCCGCTTCGGCGCTTTCAAAAAGCGAGGCGCTTTTCATGGACCTTGTTCAGGAGGGAAGTCTCGCGCTTTTCCTGTTCATGAGCGATCGGGACGAATATTCGGACGGTTTTGAGGCGGCGCTGGATGAAGAAATCCTCCGGGCGATGAAGGACTTCATCCTGCAGGAGGAAGATAATAAAAAAGCGGGGCAGGAACTTTCTGACAAGCTGAACCTGATGGATAAAGCCTGTGTGCTTCTCGCCGAAAAACACGGCCGGGAAGCGACTGCGGAAGAAGTTGCGGAAGTTCTGGAAATGGATACGGATGAAGTGCGCTACCTGATGCGGATTGCACTGAACGCGATAAAAAAAGATTAATCGGATGGTGGTATAATGATCAGAATTGCTGTGGATGCAATGGGCGGCGATAATGCGCCAAAGTCCAATGTTCTCGGCGCCGTGAAAGCGCTGAAGGAAAAAAAGGATATCGAACTGATTCTCGTCGGCCGGGAAGAAGAAATCAAAGCGATTCTTTCCGGTCAGGATTATGATCAGGGGAGACTTCGGATCGTTCACGCGGATGAGGTGATCGGGACCGATGAGGAGCCGGCGGTTGCAATCAAGAAGAAAAAGAACTCCTCCCTGATCATCGGGATGAAAATGCTCCGTGAAGGAGAAGCGGAGGCGTTTGTTTCCGCAGGATCGACCGGTGCGATTTTGATCGGAGGCCAGGTGGTGGCGGGAAGGATCAAGGGCGTTAAAAGAGCGCCTCTTGCCGTGATTATTCCGACAATCAGCGGAAAAGCACTCCTGATCGACGGAGGCGCCAATGTCGACTGCCGGCCGGAAAGCCTGCTGCAGTTTGCGGTTATGGGCTCTCTCTATGCGGAATACGCGATGAAAATTAAAAACCCGCGTGTCGGTCTCGTGAATATCGGAACGGAAGAGGATAAGGGCAATATGCTGGTCCGAGAAGCCTTTCCGATGCTTCAGTCCTGCCAGGAGATCAATTTCATCGGCAATGTGGAAGCGCGCGATGTCATTTCCCACTGCGCGGATGTGTTGGTCTGTGAAGCATTCGCCGGAAATATTGTGCTGAAGACCATGGAAGGCGTGTCGAGCGCCATATTCAGGAAAATCAAAGAAGCGGCGATGACGGACATGCGCTCCAAAATCGGCGGAAAACTGCTGAAGCCTTATCTTTATTCGATGAAAAAAGAGTTTGACGCCTCCGAATACGGCGGCGCACCGATGCTCGGCCTGAACGGACTCGTCGTGAAGGCGCACGGAAATTCCCAGGAAAAGCAGATCAGGACGGCTATCCTGCAGTGTGTCGGATTTTATGAAAACGACCTGAAGGATAAAATATCCGCCGCCATCCGGAAGGAAAAGGAAAACAGTGTAAAAAGCGAAGATGGGGCCCCGGGAGCCGAAGAGTGATGGATATCCGGAAGCTTCAGGAAAATATCGGCTGTTTTTTTGACGACCCTTCGCTCCTTATCCGCGCGCTGACCCACAGCTCTTTCATCAACGAACATCCGGAACTTACGAAGGAAGACTGCAACGAGCGCCTGGAATTTTTGGGCGACGCGGTGCTTGAGATGATCAGTTCGGATTTTCTCTACAGGGAATATGGCGGCTGCATGGAGGGCGAGCTTTCGCGGATGCGCGTCACGCTGGTCTGTGAGATGGCGCTTGCGGATATTGCGCGCACCCTTGATCTGGGAAACTGCCTCCGCATGGGAAAAGGCATGGAAAAAAGCGGCGGAAGGAACTCGGACGCCCTGATTTCGGATGCCCTTGAAGCGCTGATCGCGGCGATTTACCTGGACAGGGGTTTCGAAGAAGCAAAAAGGTTCGTTGCCGAACGGATTCTTTCCGACAACGAGAACAGGCGCCTCTTTTATGATGCGAAAACGATTCTCCAGGAAATGGCTCAGGAGAAAGGCTGTGCGGTGCATTACCGTGATCTCCCGTCCGAAGGCGCAGAACATGAACGCGTCTTCCGTTCTGCAGCAATGATCGGAGAAGAGATTTTCGGAGAAGGCACCGGACCCTCCAAGAAAAAAGCAGAGCAGAGCGCTGCATATACAGCGATTTCTGCGATAAGGAAACAGGAAAAATGTATCTGAAAAGCATTGAAGTCTAGGGCTTCAAATCTTTTGCAAATAAAATACGCCTTGATTTTCACGACGGGATCACCGGGATTGTCGGACCGAACGGGTCGGGAAAGAGCAATGTTTCCGACGCGGTCCGCTGGGTATTCGGCGAACAGAGCGCGAAGCAGCTTCGCGGATCGTCGATGCAGGATGTTATCTTTGCGGGAACACAGCTTCGAAAACCCCAGAGCTATGCTTCGGTGTCGATCACGCTCGATAATACGGACCGGGCGCTTCAGGTGGATTATGACGATGTGACTGTCACCCGCCGCGTTTACCGCTCCGGGGAGAGTGAATATATTTTAAACGGCAGCCAGTGCCGGCTTCGTGATATCCAGGAACTTTTCTATGACACCGGAATCGGCAAAGACGGCTATTCGATCATCGGCCAGGGCCAGATCGATAAGATTCTTTCCGGAAAATCCGAAGACCGGCGTGAACTTTTCGACGAGGCGGCCGGAATTGTCAAGTTCAAGAAAAGAAAAGCTGTCGCGCAGAAAAAGCTGGAATCGGAACGTGCGAGCATGCTGCGGCTCACGGACATCATGAGCGAGCTGGAGCGCCAGGTCGGACCGCTCGCGCGCCAGAGCGAGACCGCGCAGAAGTACCTGAAGCTTCGGGACGAACTCAAAACATACGAGCTTAACGCCTTTATTCTCGACAGCGCAATTTATACAGAAGAGCTTTCCAGAATTTCGGAGAACCTGCAGAACGTCATCTCGGAACTCGCCGCGAAAAATTCACAGGAAGAACAGCTCAGGGACCGGTATTCGGCACTCCAGGAGGAACTGTCGGAACTGACAAAGGAAGTTGAGCTTCTGCATGAGGAAATGCTGGCGTCCGGATCCGCGAGAAGCGACCTCGAAGGACAGATAACGAAATTTACCGCAGCAGTCGATAACGAAAAAAATAATCTGGAGCATTCGAAAAGCCGGATCCTGGAGATCGACGGTGAAATTGACCGGAGAAAAGCGGAGATGGAATCCTCGGCGGGAGAGAAAAACCGCCTGTCGGCTTCGCTTTATGACCTCGAGAACAGCCTTGCGGTCACGAGACTCCAGATCAGCGAGTCCGAAGCAAAAGCTTCCGCGTACCGGGAACTCATGGAAGACGAGCAGGGTAAATTCATCGGCCTGCTCAATGAAAAATCCCAGATCACCGCGAAAATCGAAGGACTGAGCACACTGATTTCAGAAAACGAACGCCGAAAGCAGGAACTTACGGAGGAGCTTTCGGGTCTTTCGGAAAATGTCGTATCCGTCCGGGGAGAAATCGACGGAAAGGACCGGGAACTCCAGGCGCTTCTTAAGGAATGCAGTGACAAGAAAAACGAACTCACGGAATCCGAGACACGGGTTTCTGAAGCAGAGGAAGATTACCGGAAAGCCCAGCGCGACCGGAACCTTGCGCAGGAAAAAATGCAGCTCCAGCGTTCACGTTTTGAAGCTCTGCAGAACCTCGCGGAACGCTACGAAGGCTTCAACAGCGCGGTGCGCCGGCTCATGGATATCAGAAAAACCGTTCCCGGCATGATCGGGGTTGTTTCGGACCTGTTCCGTGTGGAGCGGAAATACGAGACAGCCATTGAAACCGCGCTCGGCGGCGCTGTTCAGAACATTGTCATGAAAACCGAGGAGGAAGCCAAGAAGGCCGTCGCATGGCTCAGGGAAAACAAAGCCGGGCGCGCGACTTTCCTGCCTCTTGATGCAATCAGCCCCCGCGGCAACGAAAAGGAGCGGGAAGCCGTAAAGGAAAAAGGGGCAGTCGATACTGCAGACCGGCTCGTTTCCTGCGCCCCGGAATATCAGAACGTCGTGCGTTTCCTCCTTGAACGGTATGTCGTTGCGGACAGCATCGACAGTGCGCTCCGCATCGCCAATAAATACCGCCACAGCCTGCGGATCGTCACACTCGACGGCGAACTGCTGTCTCCGGGCGGCGCGATCACCGGCGGCGCTTACAAAAACTCTTCGAACCTTCTCGGGAGAAATCAGGAACTCG
>CACYBV010000200.1 GCA_902772745.1 uncultured Eubacteriales bacterium | reverse complement strand
GACCTATACCGACCTTCAGGCCTTTCTTTCGGATGAAACAGTCAACACGGTCTATATCGCGATTCCGAACCTGCTGCACTATGAGTACGCGAAATCTGCGCTGCTTGCGGGAAAGCACGTGATTCTGGAGAAGCCGTTTACAACAAAGTACGGGCACGCCGCGGAACTTGCAGAAATTGCAAAGGAAAAGCATCTGTTTCTCGTTGAGGCAGCACCGACCTCTTTCCTGCCGAACTATACCATACTGAAAAGAGAGCTTCCGAAGATCGCGCCGATCCGTCTGGTCCTCTCCAATTACAGTCAGTATTCCAGCCGCTACGATCAGGTGCTGCGCGGCGAGAAGCCAGCAATCTTCGATCCTGACTACGCCGGCGGCTGCCTGATGGACATCAATTTCTACAACGTCCTTCTGAACGTGCTTCTCTTCGGCACGCCGATTGGCGCGGTCTACAGCCCGAACCTGCGCAAAGGGTATTCGGACACCTCGGGGGTCATGACCATGCACTACGACGGCTTCGTATCCACGAACGCCGGCGCGAAGGACACCTGGGGCGTGAACAGCTTCCAGATCGAAGGTGAAAAAGGCTACATTTACATCGAAAACGGTTCCAACGGCCTGAAGAATGTGCGGGTTGTGACAAAGACCACCGATGAGACCTATAACGAACAGCCCGATCCCGACCGCTGGTACTATGAAATTCAGGCGGTCACGAAACTGTTTCTTTCGGAAGACTACGATGCGGTTTATCAGCGCCTCGAGACCACACTGGAAACCGTGCAGATCATGGAAACGGCAAGAAAAAACGCCGGCATTTTCTTCCCGGGAGACAAGTAAAACACGAAATCATCGAAATCTTTTCAAACCGGAGTCGAAGATGAACAGATGGTCATTTCTCCGGCATCTCTTCTTCGGTACGGAAGTCATCTGCCTCCGCCGCGGAATCATTCATATTTTTACAGAAAAGCGCTGCCCATGCATTCATGAGCAGCGCTATAAAATCCGCCGAATTGATATTCTGATATATAATTACCGATACAGTCTGTTAAGTTTTCCCTTAGTCGTAATCCTCGATCCGCCACTCGTCCATCCAGTCGATCAGCACCATACCGTCAGGATAATCTGCACAGGGTTCCGCGAAACGGAGCGGCAGCCAGACATAATCGGCGATCGATGTATCAGCCAAACTGTCCGCAAGCGTGATATCAGCGGATGTCAGTCCGTATTTCTCCATCAGGCTGTGTACGAAAGCCCCGGCTTCTTCACGCGGAACGCATCCGCCGTCGCAACGGTCTCGGTCTGCTGGCCGTCCTTCTGCATGATTTTCATCCGGCAGACATACTTTTTCGTATCCCGGTTGTAAATGATATGCGGACGGTCCATCATCGCCGTATAGGGGTTCAGCGAAGAATTCTCGTCGTCAAGGACCGGATCAATGATCAGGCCGCAGTCTTCCCAGTTATAAAGGTCCGTCGAACGGTAGGCCCGCACGCCCCAGGTCCAGATACCGGAACCGGGCTTTGTGAACTCCTTGTTTTCTCCATAGAAGTAACAGACTTTTTCTTTTTCGTCGTAGAAAATACTTCCGCCGTGCGCCTGCACGCGTTTCCCGTTGGTATCAAGGAGCGGCTGTCCCGGTAAAATACTGGAATATTTCATATTTTTCAAAAACCCCCTTTATTGGTATTGAAAAAAGCTTACAGCTTTTGCGCTGTGAAAAGGGCAAGCCCTTCACTTTACAGGAATCGGCGTCCTTTCGCCGTTCCAGAGGAGCACGCCGCCCGGGACGTCCGACCATGCTTTCGCAGTTCCGTCCCTGTATTCCACGGTGACGCTTCCCTGTCCGATCGGGACGACCGCAGTGAATTCCTTATAGCGGCCCGGCATCGGCGCCGCTTCCCAGGTTTTGCTGCCGACAGAAGCCGGACGCACGCCCGCGATATACCTTCCGAGCAGAAGGATCGGACCCGCGCCCCAGGCGTGGCAGAGGGAACAGCCGAATTTATCTCCGTACATTCCGTAATGTTCGATACCCGTTTTTTCAGGAATATATTCTTCCCAGGCGCTTGTCGCGCCGTTTGCAAGCATACCGCCCCAGTAGGAATCAATATAGTCCTGAAGGACTTCTCCGTATCCGCATTTGCCGAGCGCCATAAGCTCAAACAGCTTGAAATAAGGCGTTGTGATCGCCTTTGCATCCTCCTTCATCAGGATATTCTCCGCAAGCCGTTTCTGCGTCTCTTCATCCACAAAATCATACAGGATTGCAAAGATATTCGCATGCCGCGTCACCTGGTGCTTTCCTGAAGTGAAGCTGTCGATGAAAGCCTTCTTTTCCTCATCCCAGAAATCATGCATGATACGCGTCTTCAGCACGCCCGCTTTCTGAAGATATCCGT
>CACYBV010000199.1 GCA_902772745.1 uncultured Eubacteriales bacterium | reverse complement strand
TTTCCTGCAATCGCGACATATTTTCTGTAGCCCTTATGGGCATCGATCCAGTCAAGCAGCGTCAGTTCATACTGCGCGAGCTTTCCGAGCACCTCGGGTTTCTTGTTTCCGGCGCCAAGTTCCGCGGCCATATCCGCAACGACTTCCGGAATTCTCGGATCATCCGCATGTTTGTTGAATGCTTCAAACAGATCCAGTTCGGAATTTTCTTCGATTTCCACGCCCAGATTGTAGAGCTGCTTGATCGGTGCGTTGCAGGCCAGGAAATTCAGCGGTCTCGGACCAAAGGAAATGATCTTCAGGTCATGAAGGCCGATGACGGCGCGTGCGATCGGGATGAAGTCGTGGATCATGTCCGCGCAGTCTTCCGCATCGCCGACCGGATATTCCGGGATGTAGGCGCCGATGTTCCGAAGCTGCAGGTTGTAGCTCGCGTTCAGCATGCCGCAGTACGCATCGCCTCTGCCGTCCGAAAGGTCGTTCTGGCTCTCTTCCGCCGCGGCTACGAACATCTTCGGTCCGTCAAAGTGCTTCGCAAGAAGCGTCTCGGAGATTTCCGGTCCGAAGTTTCCGAGGTAAACGCAGAGTGCGTTGCAGCCGGCCGCTTTGATATCCTCAAGCGCCTGCACCATATGGATTTCACTCTCCACGATGCAGATCGGACATTCATAAACGCTGTCTTCGCCGTATTTCGCAGTATACGCAGCCATCAGGGCTTTTCTTCTGTTAACGGAAAGAGACTCCGGAAAGCAGTCGCGGCTGACAGCCACGAGACCGATTTTCACTACAGGTGCATTGTTAAACATATCCATCCCTCCTGGATTTTTCTCAGATATAATATACTATACTATATTTTTCCGAAAAACGCTACACTTTTTTTCGCCGTTGCGCGGCTAATCGCCGGGATTTTCCTCCGGCCCGGATGACTTACAGTCTTCCGAAGGATTCGATGCGGTCCAGCTCATACGGCGTGGACTGGTAGACAAAGTAATTGAGCCAGTTAGAAAACAGCAGATTCGCGCTCGAACGCCAGCTGTTATGCGGTTCTTTCGTGTCGTCGTCGTCCGGGAAATAGTTTTTCGGAACTTCAATCGGAAGTCCGAGATTCTTGTCGCGGAAATACTCGGCCGCAAGCGTCATCGTATCGTATTCGGCGTGTCCGGTCACGAAAATCTGGCGCCCGCCGTCGGTGGAAACACAATATACACCGGCTTCCTCGGATTCGGCGAGAATCTTAAGCTGCGGGGTGCGGGCGATCTGGTCCCGGCTCACCGTCGTATGACGGGAGTGCGGAATCAGGAAAACGTCGTCGAAACCGCGGAACAGGATCGAATTCTTATGCGTTACGCGGTGCGGGAATACACCGAACATCTTCTTCGGGAGCGGGAATTTTTCAATGCCGTAGTGATAATACAGACCGGCCTGCGCGCCCCAGCATATGTGGAAAGTGCTGTACACATGCGTTTTGGACCACTCCATGATTTCGCAGAGTTCATCCCAGTAATCCACCTCTTCGAAGGGCAGGTGCTCCACCGGCGCGCCGGTGATGACCATTCCGTCGAAAAACTGGTCGTGCACTTCGGAGAATTCCTTGTAGAAGGCGATCATGTGCTCCTTCGCCGTATGCTTCGGCTCCCGGCTTACCTTTACCAACTCCATTTCGATCTGGATCGGCGTGTGCCCGAGAAGCCGGGCCAGCTGCGTCTCGGTCACAATCTTCGTCGGCATCAGGTTCAGGACCAGAATCTTCAGAGGACGGATGTCCTGGCTCATTGCCCGGTTCAGATCCATCACGAAAATATTTTCATCCTGCAGGGTTTTTGCCGCAGGAAGTGCCACCGGAATTTTAATCGGCATTTTCTCTCTTCTCCCCTTTTTCAAGTCTTTCCGGATCTCCAGGGTCCGGACGGTTTTCCTCTTCTCTGTGCAGGTACGTGTATACCTTCTCCGCCGCAGGGCGGTTGAATCCGTCGATCGCCGCTATCTCCGAGACCGACGCTTTCTTCAGTTCGTCCATATCCGAAAAAGTCCGGATCAGCGCTTTTTCCCGCGCAGGCCCGACGCCCGGAATCTCCGACAGCACGGATTTGATCGAGTTTTTCGTATGCAGGCCGCGATGATAGGTGATCGCAAATCGGTGCGCTTCGTCCTGGATTCTCGTGATCAGGTGGAAGCCTTCGCTGTGCCTGTCAATCGGAATCTCCGTATCGTGATAATACAGGCCGCGCGTGTTGTGGCGGTCGTCCTTGACCATCCCGCAGACCGGGATCGACAGTCCGGAATCCCGGAGTACGCGCTCGGCAACATGTACCTGTCCTTTTCCGCCGTCCATCATAATGATATCCGGCAGTTTTTCGTGCGTGAGCCGCCGGCTCAGCACTTCCTCCATCGAAGCGTAGTCATCAGGGCCTGAAACCGTGCGGATTCTGAATTTCCGGTAATCGTTCTTTTTCGGCTTTCCATCCTCGAAAACCACCATGGATCCGACTGACTCGAAGCCTGAAATATTGCTGATATCGTAGGCTTCCATGCGGCGGATGCCCGAAAGGCCGAGAAGCGATTCGATCTCGGAAACGGCGCCGCGGGTCCGCTGCTCTTCCCGGAGAATCTTGTCGCGGTCCCGGTGCAGCAGAATCTCGGCGTTTTTCTCCGCAAGCTCCACCATGCGCTCCTTCTCCCCGCGTTTCGGGACGAGCACCGAGACCTTGTGTCCGCGGAGCTCCGAAAGCCACGACTGGATCACCAGCTGGTCCCCGATCTCCTCCTGCAGGAAAAGCTCGCCGGGGATAAAGGGCGTTCCGCTGTAGAACTGTTTGACGAAGTTTTCGAGGATCTCCGCCCGCGCTGTACCCTCTTCGCATTCCATGTGGAAATGATCCCGCCCGAGCATTTTGCCGTCGCGCATGAAAAAGACCTGGACGATGGCTTCCGTGCCGTCAATCGCACAGGCCACGACGTCGCGGTCGAAATTCCCGCCGGTATCCGTGATTTTCTGTTTTTCGGCAACCTGCTTCACGGAATCCAGAAGATCCCTTAAGCGGATTGCTTCCTCAAAATTCAGGTCGGCGGAGGCTTCCTGCATCCTCTTCTGCAGGTCGCGGATGATCTCCTTCGTATCGCCCGAAAGGAAACGCAGCACCTGCTCCACGTTCTTCCCGTACTCTTCCCTGCTCATAAAGCCCTGGCAGGGTGCGGGACAGCGGCCCATATGGTAATTGAGGCAGGGACGTTCCTTTCCGATGTCCCGCGGCAGAACGCGTCTGCAGCTCCGTAAGGGAAACAGTTTCTGCAGAAGTTCCAGGGTATCCTTCACCGCGGAATGCGAAGTGTAGGGTCCGAAATACCGGCTCCGGTCCTTCTTCATCTGGTTGACCTTGAAGACCCGCGGAAACTCCTCCTCGATTGTTACGCGGATATAGGGATAGCCCTTGTCGTCCGTAAGCATCGTATTGTAGCGCGGCCGGTATTCCTTGATCAGGTTGCACTCCAGCATCAGTGCCTCAAGCTCCGAATCCGTGACGATGTACTCGAACCAGGCGATGTTTTCGACCATTTTCAGGATCTTGACGGACTTTCTGCCCGGCCCCTGGAAATACTGCCGCACCCGGTTTTTGAGCCGGACCGCCTTTCCGACGTAGATAATCTCGTCGAGACTGTTGTGCATCAAGTAAACTCCCGGCCTGGCCGGGAGTTTCTTCAGCTCTTCTTCTAAATCAAAGACCTGATTCATGTGTCAGTTTTCCGTATTTCCCGAAATGTCCGACTGCCAGAAATCCGGTGAAAGCGGACCCGCGCCGCTGTCCGTGTTTTCCGGCATCTGCTGCGGTTCCTCTGCATCAATCCGGATGTTCTCCGAAGCTTCCGCCGCCTTTTTCTGTTCGATCTCTTCTTTATAGGCGCGGTAGATTCGCATGAATTCTTCGCCGGTAATGGTTTCCTTTTCGATCAGGTGGGCAGCGAGCTTATCCAGAATCTCCCGGTTCTCAAGGAGCATGGCCTTGGCTTGTTCATAAGCCTTGGAAAGCATCCTGCGCACTTCGTCATCCACCTCGGCAGCTGTCGAATCCGCACAGTTCATGACGCGTCTGCGGTCCAGGTACTGGCTTTCGATCGATTCAAGCTGCATCAGTCCGAAATGGTCCGACATACCGTACATCGTAATCATCGAACGCGCGTAGCCCGTCGCTTTCTCGATATCGTTCGCTGCGCCTGTCGTCACATCGCCGAAGACAATCTCCTCCGCCGCGCGGCCGCCGAGGGACATTACGATCATATCGAGAAGCTCCTGCTTGCTGTTGAGGTACTTCTCCTCCTCGGGCGTCTG
>CACYBV010000198.1 GCA_902772745.1 uncultured Eubacteriales bacterium | reverse complement strand
GTAATCTGGCAGCTCAACGACTGCTGGCCGGTCGCTTCCTGGTCTTCGATCGACTATACAGGGCGCTGGAAGGCAACGCACTACTATGCAAAGCGCTTCTTCGCGCCGGTGCTTCTTTCCTGTGAGGAGGAAGGCCTGCTGACACAGGATCCGAATGTCAACGCCGAGCCCTACAAGGTCAGAAAAACCGCACGCTTCAATATCAGCAATGAGACGATGAAGGATCTCTGCATAAAGGTCTGCTGGTCCCTCCGGGATGCAGGCGGCAGGGTGAAGCGCTCCGGCTTCATCCCGCTCGCGGTTCCCGCGCTTACCGCGGTCTTTACCGACACGCTGGACTTTGAGGATGCCGAACTTTATGACGATTATCTGAGCTTCTATGCAGTTTCGGAAGACGGGACGGAATTCGGGCACGGTACGGTGATTTTCTCGATTCCGAAGCACTTCCGCTATCGGGATCCGAAGCTTTCTCTCCGGGTGGAAGGCGACGAAATCGTTGTTCGCGCGGAGACTTATGCGAAGTCTGTTGAGATTCAGAACGCCGATGAGACGCTTCTCCTTTCTGACAACTACTTTGACATGGACCCGGGAGAGAAGCGGGTGAAGATTCTGTCCGGAAACGCAGAAGGTCTGAAAGCTCGGAGTGTATACAATATCCGCTGAAAATCTGAAAAAAGCACAGAATTTGCATGTGCGAAGTGCGGACTTGAGAAATGCGGACGGACACAATAAAAAGAGACCCAAAAGTCTTGGTATTTCAGGACTTTTGGGTTCTCTTTATGTTTTTACCGCGCAGAAGAAAACGGCGTTGTTTCTGTGATAAGATCAGGAAATCAGAGGATTTGCTTCCGGCTGTTTCATAGCCCTGCGCTTTCCGGCCATATCAAGACGGCTGATCGCATCCGCCTGCTCCGCTTTTTCCTTGTCGCTTTCGGGATTGCTGATCCGATTGTATTCCTTTATGCTTTCGCGAAGTTTCAGCGCGTAATCAATACGATTCTGCTCATATTCGTGCTTGCCCTTTCCGACCAGCTCTTCCGGTGAGGTAACGCCTTTCTCACGCATTTTACGCTGCAGATAGGCTTCATTGGCGAGCTGCACCTTTTTCATCGCTTCGTTTGCTTTTTGAAGCTGCCGCTGCACTTTGGGATCGTTCCGCGAGAGTGCCTGTTCATCCTTTCTGATCTCGCGCTGGATTCTTTTCGCGGTTTTTGCGGCGTTTTCGACGGAGGAGATCATGGCCCGCCATTTGCCGGAGCTGTGGAGCCATTTGGACAGCTTGCTCACTTCATGGTGGGTGACCTCATTTTTAATTGCACGCTCCATTCCGCGCATGGACTCGCTGATGCCGCCCGCTGAATACTTTCTGTCTTTGGTACTGACTTCGGTCAGTTCCGCTGGTTTTGTCTTCGGAGCGCCGGGAGTATACTGATACTGGGCGCGCGCTTCTTCGATCCGTCTCGGGATATTATCGCTGATATTTTCGAAAATAGTATTTTTACAGCTGGCAAGCGCGTTGAAAGGGATTTTCTCCAGATCTTCCCGCTTCATAATGCAGAGCTGTCCCTTGCTCTTGCTGCTGATAAACCCTGCCAAATCGGTTACCTTTGATCCTTTTTTGATTTCCTCCTGAAGATCGTTCAGGCGGACGCAGGCAGCATCGATCTCCCTGTCCGAAAGCCCCCTTCCGCGAAGCGTGAATTTGATCATTTCGGGCGTGAGACTGCTGATTTTGTCGGCCATTTCTTCAGTGATGACTCCGAGATGCTTAACGCCGGGAAGCCGTAAAGAACCGTTTTCACCGATGGGCATTTCACCAAAGGAAGTGTCATTGTCGATGGCCACAAGACCGACAAAATTACCTTCATCGTCGACTTTATAGGTCATATTTCCGGAGTGGCGGTCTACGTTCCCCGACAGGAAATCGTTGATCTGCAGGTCTGCGAGGGCACAGCTGAACTTGCACGGCGTTTTGAACGGATCGTCATTCACATGCACAAACTCTTTCAGCCCGTCCTTTCCCATGAGGTCGAGGTCGTCGGAAAATTCCATGAAAGTGCCCTCGACCTCATCACCGTTTTCATCAATGAACTTCATATTGGTTGAATGCGCACAGAGGTCATTCAGGTCGAGAAGATTCGCCATGGCGCTCATTGCGCTGTTGCGATGATCATAACGGTCTCCTTCTTTCAAACCGAGACTGCCCACATTGATAAGGTTTGTCAGGTCTTTGACGTGTTTACTGAACGCGTCGTGCAGTTCGTCCAGTACATCATCGGGAATCAGCATGAGATCAATGCCGATTTTATTAAGGACCGATTTTACATGCCTTTCCTTACGCATGGCATAGTACAGGTGCCCAAGAACTAGTTCGTCAGACGCCTGGGAGGCCTCTTTTCCGTCCACCGTAATTCCCTGCTTTTTCAGATACTCCCTGTATTTCGGGAGAATTCCGAGGGCTTCTTCTTTCACATGCTGTATGAGCATGTCATTGGTGACCTGGTCGGGCGGGATGTCTTTGAATTTTTCATGCTTCAACAGATTCGTCCTGATTATCGGGAGTGTGGACTTAAACGAAGCGCTCTCGTAATACGCCGCCGCATTGCTGATGGTCTCATTGTATTTTGCGAGGATATCCACATAGGAAGCTTTGGTAAAAACACCGCGGCGGCGGTTGCCGTTCAGGTCCACGACGGTCATGGGCAGCCGTGAGGAAAGCTTATTGCTCATAACATTCAGCTTTACGCCCCGAAGGTCCACTATCTGGCTTCGGGCATCCTGCTGGATTTCCGGGAACGACAGCGGTGTCCTTGAGGGCGAATAACTGTTCAGGGTGTCGTAGTCATGCGAAAGCATTCCCTGAAGCTGATCCACAATCTTCGGAGCGCCTTCGGGCGGACGGCCGTTCTGGAGCTCAACTCCCGCGAGGTAGGTCTCACCTGCAAGCGCAGCTTCCTTCATGGCTTCCATCAGTTCTTCGCGGCCTGCACTGTCCAATGTTTTCGGGATTCCGTACTCTTCATCAATTTCCGAGTACTTGTCCATAAGGGCATTCAGTTTTTTCAGGCTCTCAAGATATGCGGTCAGATGATTGGGTTCAACTAGGGCGTTTTCGCCTTCAGCTGTCTGCCTGAGCTGTTCAATCAGACTTCTCCGGTCGGCGATTGTCTGAAAGTTCGGGTATTTTTTCGGGGGTGCCATAATTCAACTTTTCCTTTCCTGCTGCGCGGACTTTATAGAAAATCAGGTATTGATTTTCTCGGCATAATAATATATGTGCGTGTCCAACAAATGTCCAGCAAGAATCGTATTCAGATTCTCAATTGCCTCTTGCGGCAAACTGTTTCTCAGGGATTCAGGTTTGTTTTCCGGTATTCTGTCTCCTGAAGGAGTGCATGTTGCTGCGAAAGTACTGGCCCTTGTTTCAGCCTGAGCATACACGCTGTAACAGCGTGGAACAGTTAAATCCGGTTCAGTCCTTCGTGAAGCAGGATGCTTCTCCGCGGGATTGGCGTTCCGACCGGTGTATCAAAGCTTTCCGGAATCTGAAGGACAGCGGTTTCACCTGCCGGAATAGTGACTTCATAGACCGTAGCGTTATCCGTGATCTCCCAGCGGACGCGGTAGCGTTTGCCGCGGATCAGCATGCTTCCTTCTGCAAAGCGGAGGACGCCGTCCGGATCCGGGGTCGGGGCAAGGACAGGAGCTTCTTCGGAGTATTTTCCGGTGAAGCCGAGCATGCGCCTCAGCATCCAGCTTCCGACCGCGCCGAAGGAGTAATGATTGAAAGAATTCATGGAATTGTTTCCGCCAAAGCCCCGGTCGAGCGTGAAGGAATCGAGACGCTCCCAGATGGTCGTCGCGCCCTGGATGACAGGGTAAAGCCAGGAGGGATATTCGCGGCCGCAAAGAAGCCGGAAGGCTTCACGCTCAAGACCATTTTCGGAAAGCGCATGCAGGATCCACGCGGTTCCGATGAAACCGGTCATCAGGCTGTATGGCGGACGGGTGACATGAAGATCATCCGTGTTTTCCCGCTCAATGGCTTCTTTCAGGTGCTGTGCAGCAGGCAGCCTGTATTCCGGATAAAGAACGCCGAGCGCGAGTGCGACCGCATAGGAGGTCTGCGTATCCATCAGATACTTTCCGCCGGGGCCTTTCTTCGGCAGTTTTTCCTTCGCCGGCGGCGGCGGGAAGCCGAACATTCCGACTTTTCCGAGCGCGGTGTCCTCCGAAGTAAATACCGTGTGTCCCGAGACCGGATCGATGTAATACTCATGGAGCACTTTCCGTGCACTTTCGTAATCGGGAAGGAATTCTTCTTTGGCTGCCGGCATTCCGAGAAGTTCTGCGCAGCGGATGATAATATCCAGATCGTATACGTAATAGCACTGCCAAAGATATGCCGGTTCGTTATTGCGGTTTTCCGGTCCGAGCCAGTCGCCAAGCGGGCCTTCCGCCATGATCCCACGCTCGTCGAGCTTCGAGCGGAGGAAGCGAAGATAGCGGCACATCGGCTCAAAATGTTCGGAAAGAATCGAGAGATCCTGCGTCTCTTTATAGAGCTCCCACGGAACCGTAATTCCCACAGACCCCCAGAGAATACCGCCGAAACCGCCGCCGATCGGGGCAATATCCGCAAATCTTCCCGCACTGCTCTGGCAGTCCCGGATGGCCTGGAGCTGCCGCTTCAGTAATTCGGTGCAGTCCGCCATGGAAATCGCGGTCGGTGTGAAGACCGACAGATCCCCGGACCAGCCCATACGCTCATTGCGCTGCGGACAGTCGGTCGGTACTGAGATAAAGTTGTCCCGAAGCGACCAGACGATATTCTGGTAAAGACGGTTCAGGAGCGGATCGGAGCAGCAGAATTCCGAGCTGACATCTGCGGAACTTAAGGCGAGACCGCAGACGGATTCCAGAGGCAGCGGCTCGGGAATGCCGGTGATTTCAATGTACCGGAAACCGTGCTGCGTAAAATGCGGGCAGACGGTCTGTAAACCCTCCCGCAGAATGATCGTGTCCTGCGCAAGCGCGCCGCGGATGTTTTCCAGCATCAGCATACCCGCGTTCTGTGCGTATTCGGGCATATCCGGATACAGGATTTCCGCGAAACGGAGGGTCAGCATCTGGCCGTCCCTGCCGCTGATTTCAATTTCCGGGACGCCGGCGATATTCTGCCCGAGGTCATAGATGTAAACGCCCGGGCGGGGCTCTGTCAGCGCCCTAGCAGTGAGCTTTTCCACAACCTGCACGCCGCGGTCCTCCTGGGGAAGGAAGCGGACCTCGTCATAGTTGATGAACTCGGGAGGCGCGAAAGGACCCTGGCGCATCTCGCCGATGAAGGCGTTCTCTTCGCTTAAGGGGATCGAAACGGCGGCTTCCCAGCCGGCTTCCGTGCTTTTTCTGAGATCCTCGACTTCGCCCTGGAAGAGGCTCCCGTAGACCACGGGACCGTCCTGGCTGGCCTGCCATGCTTGCTCGTTGGTCGTCAGGACTTCCGTGCTTCCGTCTTCATACTCCAGCGTAAGCACAGCGATCAGGCTGAGGCGGTCGCCGAAGAAGTTCCAGTTTTCCCCGGTGTAGGAGATGGCGCCGCTCCACCAGCCTTCCGCAAGATATGCGGACCAGAGGTTCTCGCCCTGAGAGAGAAGATCCGTCACATCGTATTCCTGATAATAGTGCGTCTTGTTGTACTGAGATAATCCCGGGGCGAACCAGTCCTTTCCGGCCTTTTTATCATTGAAATACAGCTCGTAAATGCCGCGCGCGGTTGCGCGGACGCAGGCTTTTTTCAGCGGCTTTTTCACATGGATCCGGGTGCGGAGCATCGTCATGCCGCCATAGCTCGGATCACTGAGCATGAGGAAGCCATCCCCGCCGCCGCTGAACTTTTCACCGCCCGAAAAGTCTGAAAAGAGAAGACTCTCCGGCTTCCGGATATTCCGAATCTCAAGATCAGAGAAGACCGCTTCCTCTCCGGGCAGCATCCGGATGCCGATATCGGAAAGCAGCGGGAAGCAGATGAAGTTTCCGCCTGCCCCGATCGGGTTCAGGTTCCAGCCCATGCCGCCGAAGGGCGAAGCGCTTTTGGTGAGCTGCACGCCGTCAATAAAGACGTCGATTTCGCCGTAAACCGCTTTTACGAGGATCCGGTGCGGCGCGTTCATATTCGCGGAAGAGAGCAGTTCCTTTGGAATCTCCAGGCACTGGACTTCGTGATCCAGCTCATCTTTGGTATAACCGGTCCGAAGCGCTGAAAACTTCGCCGGCTTTCCCAAAGGAACCCCTGAAATATCCATGCGAAGCTCGATAAAGTTTCCATCTTGTCCGCTTTCCGCGTCCTGGATATTCTTGTTTCTGTCCATCAGCCGCGGATCATTTCCGCCGAAGAGAAAGCCCGCCTTTGTGCTTCCCGGAAGAATCTGCAGAGTATAGCTGAACTGAAAGACGGACATGGTATGCGCTGAGAGCATCCGGTTTTTCGAACCGATCCATTGCGCGTTCATGAATGGGTTGTCTGACATAGCAATCATTCCTTTCGTATAATCAGCGGCTTTTTGACCTGTAAGAAGAAGACAGAGCAGAATCAGAACGGAACAAAAACACGCTGTCTGGATATTTCTATCATAACGGAAAAAAACAGTAAAATCAAGTGATGTAATCGGTTTGCCTGTCCGGCAAATCTTAAACAATTGACTTTATGTCCGCCTGCTTTGTCCCGGTGGCGAGACTTAACAGCAGTAATCATTTTTTACGCTGCCATGTACATAAACTGGCGCTGTACAAACAATGTCGAATCATATGATGTTCACAACAACATGTTTTTCTTGACAAACATGGGACACATCTGTATAATACACAACGAAGTTAGTTATAACTAACCAAAGAATATACACAAAGGAGGAAACGGATATGTACGTTATTTACTGGTCAGGAACCGGCAATACAGAAGCGATGGCACAAGCAGTCGGGAAAGGCATTGAAGGTGCTGGCAGGGAGGCCAGAGTAGTTCCCGTCTCGGAAGTAACCGCAGCAGATCTTGCTGATGAGAACGCTTTCGCGCTTGGCTGTTCCAGTCAGGGCGCAGAAGAGTTGGAAGAAAGTGAGATGGAACCATTTGTTGCCTCTATCGAAGGCGCTGTTTCCGGCAAGAAAATCGCCCTTTTCGGCTCGTATGGCTGGGGCGATGGCGAATGGATGAGAAACTGGGTGGAGAGGATGCAGAATGCAGGCGCAGATATCATAAACGGTGAAGGTGTGATCTGTATGGAAGCGCCGGACGATGATGCAGCCGCAGCTTGTGAAACACTTGGAAAGGTTTTGGCGGAATAAGCTATGACTATGGTGTCAGGACGCTGCTATCTTGAAAAACTTCTGATCGAAAATGCTTCCGGGACCCTTGCGGGTCTGAAGTGCGCCAGTATTTTCAATGTGAAGTCCGGATATCGCGCGGAAATTGACGAAAGCATCGAAAAGCTGAACGGCGTCCTGAACCAGCGAGGGGTGACGATCCGGAGGCTTTTTGACCGTGCGGAATATACACTTCTTCTGGTATATAGCGAAAAGGCTCTGAAAGAAGCACTGAATCAGGCAGAAGCAGTACATATTCTCCTGAATTTCGGGTATCAGAACACGGATTGCGTATATTGCCTCGAGAGGCTTGGTGACAGATTCCGGGAGACCTGCTGTCCGCATGAACTCGGGATTTTTCTTGGGTTTCCTGCAGAGGATGTTCGGGAATATATCAGAAACAACGGGGGATGCTGCAGACTTTGCGGATTCTGGAAGGTCTACACCAATGAACAGAAGGCATTGGAAATGTTCAGAAAATACCGGATATGCATCCGCGTTTACCGGCAGGCCCTGAAGGCCGGGCTCCCCCTTTCCAGGCTTACGGTTGCCGCTTGAATAACCGTACTTTTTATCAAATGGTTCTTTTGACCTTGAGACCGTTCAACCCCGAGCAGATAAAACCCGCGAAGCCGGCATCCGGTATTTCGCGGGTTTTTCATTGAATCATGTGCCTTTTTTTGGTATAATATAAGTCAGGGCAAAACCCGGATTATACGGCATACTGGCATGTCAGTGGAATCAAGGCAACTCGAGGCCTAAGCGCTGAGTGTGCGGATAAGAACTCCTTTGGAATCTGTACGATACTTCTTCTGCCGGCCATATTTTGGCAGAGATGATGCGATGAAGAAAGGGCACGGAAAATGAAACAACAGAATTATCTCCGCCTCTGTGAAGGCAATCAGAAATATCTCTCGGAATCGGACGCCGCCCTTCGCAGCCGTCTTGCGGAAGAAGGCCAGCATCCTTACGCAATCGTGATCTGCTGCTCGGACTCCCGCGTGATTCCGGAGCAGATCTTTTCGGCGGGACCGGGAGAGCTTTTTGTAATCCGCGTCGCCGGAAATGTCCTTGATGATCATCAGCTCGGAAGCATAGAATATGCGGCTGCGCATCTCCATACCAAAGAAATCATCCTGCTCGGCCATACAGGCTGCGGCGCGGTTTCAGCGGCGCTTTCCGGCGGGGGAGAAGGGTTTATCAAATATATTACCGATGATATTCTCGAAGCGATTGGAGGAGAGCGGGACCCGGATAAAGCTGCAGCGCTGAACGTCCGTCATGGCGTGCTGCGCATCCGCCGGGAGTTTTCGCAGCACCCGGAGATGGGCGAGGTTGAAATCCGCGGAGCGGTATTCGATATCCGTACGGGAAGGGTGGAATGGAGTCTGTTTGATGATTGAAATAAAGAAACTGGAGAGAGAAGATATCCGGAAAGTCATTGCATTTGAACTGGAGCTTCGGAAACAGGAACCGGACACCTATTTCTGGGAACCGGATGAGACCTATCAAACACTGCTTGAACAGAGCTTTGACGATCCGAGATTCAATACCGCTCTTTCTTTTATCGCCCTGAAGGACGACAGGGTCATCGGGCGAATAGACGCTTCCCTGATCGCGAGCCGAAGCGATGCGGCCTGTTTCAGCGCTTATCTGGACTGGATCTGTGTGCTTAAAAACGAAAGGCATCATCAGGTTGCCCAGACGCTTCTTAAGAGGCTGAGAGAAGCATGCAGGGAACGCGGGGCAGGAATCCTCATAGCATTAATGGCCAACAACGCTGAAGCCCGGCGCTTTTACAAAAATGTTGAGAATGCTTCGATTCATGATACGGGGATCTGGATGGAACTCTGATAAAATGCATGCGGGGTTTCATCTCCGGCAGACATCTCGGGCAGACGACGGAGCATTTCTGGAATGACCGAAAAAGGAATAAGAAACATGAAAAGAAGGAAAATTGCATTCAGGAATCGAGGATTTCTCCTGCCAGCTGCTGTGATTCTGCTTCTGGGGATTCTCACGGCATCGGGATGTATTGAAAAACAGATTATGGACGGACCGGATATGGTAAGAAACAGCTATCAGCAGATTTCGCAGGAAAAAGCGAAAGAAATGATGGAAAAAGACGACGGGCACGTGATTGTGGATGTCCGCCGGCAGGACGAGTATGACGGGGGACACATTCCCGGCGCGATCCTGATTCCGAACGAAGAGATCGGAACAGAGCGTCCAAAGCAACTGTCGGATCCGAACCAGATCATCCTGGTTTACTGCCGTTCGGGAAACCGCAGCAAACAGGCATCACAGAAGCTTGCGGATCTCGGCTATAAGAACGTCTACGAATTCGGGGGTATTCTGGACTGGACCGGAGAAACTGTGACGGAAAGTGTCGGGGAAAAGGAAACCCCGACGGAAGCCGGCAAAGAAAAGGAGACGGATGAGATGGAATACGATGCTGTGCGCCTTACGGCGGACCTTGTGATGGAAGTGAACGGGAAGATTTATTATCCCGGTCTTTCGGAAAATTCCTCGGCGGAAGCTTTTTTTGAAAAGCTGAAGGAAGGAAAACTGACTCTCGAACTGCACGATTACGGGAATTTTGAAAAAGTCGGGCCGCTGCCCTGGAGCCTTCCGCGAAGTGATGAAGAGATTACGACAAGTCCCGGAGACATCATCCTTTATCAGGGAAACCAGCTCACGGTTTACTATGACGTAAACACTTGGGAATTCACTCGTCTTGGGAGGATCAATGATGTAACGAAAGAAGAGCTGCTCGGGGTACTGGGAGAGGGGGACGTGTCCGTATCTTTCTGGCTCGAGTGGAGCGAGTAAGAAAAAAAAACCAGATTGTACTTATTTCCGGTCTTTTCGAACAGCGCTTGGTGAAATACCGTAAAAATCTTTATATACTTTACTGAAGTACGCAAAGTTGTCATATCCGCAGTTTTTCGCGACTTCTCCGACAGGGAGGGCGGTATTCTGCAAAAGATGCTTTGCGTATTTCATTTTTTCCTGTGTAATATAATCGCGGCAGGAAATTCCGGTTTTGGCTTTGACAATGGCGCCGACATATCCGGGAGAGACGAAGAGCGCCTCGGCGATCTGCGTCCGGGAGGTTTCCCTTGACGGAAAAGCGTATTCGCTTCTTGCATTCGGCGGACAGGGAAGTGCACATGCCGGCGGCTTTACGAAGAACAAAGTGGACATTCATGACGGCAGGGCGCTGATTATTCTGAAGAAAACCGGCGAAGGAACAAGTGTGCTTAGAGTATCAGGTACAGGTCTTCGGACAGCGGAACTGGAGATATAAAGAGATGCAGCAGGGACAAGTTCGATAACGAGAGAATTCGTTATCGAACCTGTTCTTCATTGCAGCCCGGCTTTTTTTGTGCTATGATAGCAGCAGAATTTCAACCATAGAATACAGGAAAGGATATACATATGTCAGATCACGTTTTTACAAACCCCATCATCCCGGGCTTCTACCCCGACCCTTCGATCCTCCGGGTTGAAGATGATTATTACCTGATTCAGTCCTCCTTCGGACTGTTCCCCGGGATCCCGGTCTTCCATTCGAAGGACCTTGTCCACTGGGAGCAGATCGGAAACGCGCTGGAGCGGGTAGGACAGCATTACGTGCCCGGAGATTCCGTGAACGGCAGCGTGATGGCGCCGACGATCCGGTATCATGACGG
>CACYBV010000197.1 GCA_902772745.1 uncultured Eubacteriales bacterium | reverse complement strand
CGCGGCCTGTGCGTATTCCGCCGCCTGCCTGATTTCCTCTTCCGTCGCATTCTCGTTGCCCCAGCGGAGGTTTTCATCGATCGTGCCGGAGAACAGGGTGTTCTGCTGAAGCACCATGCCGACGCCTTCCCTGAGGTTCTTGATTGTGTAGTTTTTGACGTTCACGCCGTCCACGAAAACCGATCCCTCGTCCGTGTCGTAAAGCCGCGGGATCAGCGATACCAGCGTCGTCTTGCCGCAGCCTGTGGAACCGATGATGCCGACCGTCGCGCCTGCCGGAATCTGGAGGTTGATCTTTTCAAGGACAGGGTCCTCACTGGTTTTGTAATAACGGAAGCTGACATTCCGGAATTCCACGCTGCCGTTTTGGACCTGAAGGTCCCTGTAAGCTGCGTCCTTGTCGTTGATGTCCGGCTCTTCCCGCAGCACTTCCTGGATGCGGTTTCCGGAAGCCATCGCACGGGATGACATCATCAGCATGAAGGTAATCATCATCAGGGACATCAGGATCTGTGTCGTATAGGTGACGAACGCGGAAAGGTCGCCGATGGGCATATCCCCGCGGACGACAATCGGACCGCCGAACATGATGACCGCAATCACGGTCGCGTTCATGATCACCGTCATGATCGGGGACATCAGGATCATGTTCTTCATCGCCCGCATGCCGGCTTCCTTCAGGTTCCGGTTGGCCGTTCCGAACTTTTCGATTTCGAAATCTTCCCGGACAAAGCTTTTGACGACGCGGACATTCGTAACGTTCTCCTGTACCGTCGCATTCAGGCCGTCGACTTTGGTCTGCATGGCCTTAAAGAACTTATGGCCTCTGAGAATAATGAACCCGATGCTGAGGAGAAGAAGCGGCATGCTGACCGCGAATATGGTCGTCAGCTTCGGCCGCAGCATAATCGCCATAATGAGTGCGGCGATCATCATTCCCGGCGCACGGAGCGTCATCCGAAGAAGCATGTTGACAAAGTTCTGGACCTGTGTAACATCGTTCGTGAGACGGGTAACCAGAGACCCCGTGGAAAACTTGTCGATATTCGCGAACGAGAAGCGCTGGACATTTGCGTAAACGTCTTTGCGGACGTCCGCCGCGAAATTGACCGATGCCTTCGTTCCGAAATATGCCCCGGTGATTCCTCCCGCCATCATCAGGATCGCCGTCAGAATCATAAGGGCCATGACGCCCATGGATATTCCTGTCGTAAGCGTACCCGCGTTCGCGTTGTTGATGACGATCGCAAGAAGACGCGGCATGATGACTTCACCGACGACCTCCATAATAATGCCGATCGGGCCGAGAATGAAGTACAGTAGATAGGGTCTGATGTACTTAAACCATTTTTTCAAGTGTGTGTCCTGTCCTTTCTGTTAATCTCTGCCATGGTAAATATACGGATTCCGATATCCGGGCGGAATGTCTCTGCCCGCGGCCTGGGGCTTTCCGGAACCTGGGACAGCCTGTCATCCCGGGCCGCCGCAGAGAACCCGAAAACGCCCTGACTACGCCAGGTTGCCCCGCATAATCCGAAGCATCCGGATCAGTTCCTGCTGCTCTGCTTCACTGAGTCCCCGGACCATCAGCGCTTCCGTATCTGTCAGCACGTCGTACTCATGGCGGCATTTTTTCAGGCCCTCTTCGGTCAGCCGGGCGAGACGCACCCGTTTGTCCGACGGGTCGCGCACGGTCCGGATAAAGCCTTTTTCTTCCAGCCGGTCCACGACGCCCACAACTGTCGGCTGGGAAACATGGAAAATTTTCTCAAGTTCTTTCAGACGAAGCTGCTTTCCCTCCGTATGCTCCAGTACGATCAGAACACCGAGCTGTACTTGCGTAAGATCTGATTCCCGCAGACTGTTATTAAGTTTTTTCGCGACTGCATCCTGAACCTGTTTGACGAGCATGCCGCAGCTTTCTTCGTGATTCATAACTGCTCCTGTCTGAAAAGCCTTTGCCGGCCCTGTCATTTCTGTATGAACCGGGCGGTAACATCAAGCTGACAGTGTAATAATAGCACGCTATTGAGTTTTTGTCAATAGCGTGCTATTTATTTTTACAAAAACCTGCATCCGTTTATTGACGGACAGAATTCTCTACGTCAGGATGCAGGAAGAAGGTGATCATAAGTTTCGGCGCTTCTGCCGGATGAAACACGATAAGGGGGACCGGAAAATTTAACCTCCGGTCCCGTCGTAATTCCTGTAAATGAGCATTTGGGAAAAGTGCCTCCGGCGTTCTCCTGCACGATTTCTTAAATCACAAACTGCTCCATGTAGCGCTTACTGAGTTTCAGCGAATCCAGCACTTTCTCTCTGGAGCTCTCAAAAGCCCGGTCCTCGATCTCGAGGCAGGTGCAGCCGTCGTAACCGATATCGGTCAGGGCGGATACATACTTGCCCCAGTCGACATCGCCGAGACCCGGAAGCTTCGGACTCATGAAGTCCAGAGGATAAGCCATGATGCCGACGTCGTTCAGCTTGTCGGGATAGACCTTGATGTCCTTGTAGTGGACGTGGAAGATCTTATCTTTGAACTCATAGATCGGCTTGATGTAGTCGATCATCTGCCATACGAAGTGCGACGGATCGTAGTTGATGCCGAAGTTGTCATACGGAAGAAGCGCGAAGATTTTCCGCCAGTTACTGGGCGTCGTCATAATGTTCTGTCCGCCCGGCCACTGATCGCGGCCGAAGAGCATCGGACAGTTCTCGATCGCAACTTTGACGCCGAGTTCCTTCGCAAGGTCCAGGATCGGAGTCCAGACATCCTTTACGATGGCAAGGTTGTCCTCGAGGCAGAGGTTCTGGTCGCGGCCGATGAAGGTCGTTACCATGCCGACGCCGAGCTTCGCGGATGCCTTGATCACGTTCATCAGATGCTCGTTATTGGCCGCACGCTTCTCCGGATCCGGGTCGAGGTTGTTCGGATAGAATGCGAGAGACGAGATCTCGATGCCGCTCTTT
>CACYBV010000196.1 GCA_902772745.1 uncultured Eubacteriales bacterium | reverse complement strand
TTCGAACAGCTGGTCCTCCGTGACGGAATCCATGATTTCCTTCAGGGTGGGGTAGTGCACCATTTCCAGGATGCCCGCTTCCTTCGGGTCGAAGGGCAGGTAGACGGAAGCGTCCACAAAGTTGTTGCCGACCACCTTGCGGATCTGGCCGTCGCAGTCCAGCAGCACGGAGTTCACGCCGGCATTCTGGATCTCGCGGGCGACGTCCAGCGGAATATCTTCGCCCTTCTTCACCATGACCTCGCCGGTCTGCGGATTGATGATGTCCTCAGCGGCCTTGTGGTTATGGATCCGGGTGGCGACGGAAAGCTTTTTGTTGTACTTATAGCGGCCCACGCGCATCAGGTCGTACCGCTTGGGATCAAAGAACAGGGAATTGAACAGATTGGTGGCGCTTTCGACGCTGGCGGGTTCGCCGGGCTTCTGGCGCTTGTAGATCTCGATCAGACCCTCTTCCTTGCTCTTGGCGTTGTCGCCCTTCTGGATGGTGGTCATCAGGCGCTCGTCTTCGCCCATCAGGTCGATAATTTCCGCGTCGGTGCCATAGCCCAGCGCGCGGAGAATGACGGTAATAGGCAGCTTGCGGGCGCGGTCGATCCGCACCCAGAGCACGTCGTTGGAGTCGGTCTCATACTCCAGCCAGGCGCCCCGGTTCGGGATGATCTGGCTCGTGTAGAGTTCCTTTCCGAGCTTATCATGGTCAATATCAAAGTAAATACCGGGTGAACGCACGATCTGGCTGACGATGACCCGCTCCGCTCCGTTTATGACAAAGGAGCCGGTGTCGGTCATGAGAGGCAAATCGCCCATGAAAATCTCGTGATCCTTGATCTCGCCGTTCACTTTGTTGTGAAGGCGTACGGTCACCTTCAAAGGAGCCGCATAGGTCGCGTCGCGTTCCTTGCACTCCTCAATGGTGTATTTGATCTCATCTTTGCAAAGCCGGTATGATCCGAACTCCAATGCGAGCTGGCTGAAATTCTCCCCGATCGGTGAAATGTCGTCGAACACTTCCCTCAGGCCCTCCGAAAGGAACCACTCGTAGGAAGCGCGCTGCACCTCGATCAGATTTGGAATGTCCAGCACGTCTGTCTGATGTGAAAAACTCATTCGGGAATTCTTACCGGATTTGATTTGATGGATGCCAATTTTTTCCATAGACGTTCACTCCTGTTCTAATTTCAGGGCATAGTATGCCCATTCCCGCGAAAATTGCGCAAATATCACTATAACACAAACAAAAACCGCTGTCAACCGGAATTTTCGGTTTGACAGCGGTTTTTTATACTGACCCGGAAACGAAAAGCTTACAGCTGCTTAACGATAACCACTTCCGCTTTTCTGCCCCTCACACCGACGCGGACATCATCGGCGATATTGGCAACGATGGACTTCTCCAGCTCGTCCCAGGCTTCTTTGGCCTTGCTGTCCTTTTCGCGGTTTTCACTGACAGCGCCGCGGTAGCGTTCCATGCTCCACATATAGCCGACCGGCCCGACGGCGAAGCCGTCATGCGTACCGACATCGTCGTACATATATAACGGAATGCTGTCTACGCCCTCCGGGGTTTTGCCGAGTTCGCCCGCCGCATAAATGCCGCGTTCAATCACTGCACGGACCTTGCCCATGAAGCCGACCGCAGCTGCATTTTTCCCGCTCGTCGAAGCCTCAATCATCTCACGGCGCTTTGAAGCGTCCATTTTCGTAGTCAGCTGGAGATGCAGTTCCATCAGTTTGTCCCTGCCGCATTCAATCCAGTATTCCGCTTCAAAATCACCGGCAATCGCAGAGACGAGTCCGACCGCTTCCTCACACAGAAGTTCCACCCTCAGGGAATCCTTTTCCGAAAGTCCCTGATATACGGCAAACTTCGCCGTTTCCTGAAGCGCCTCCGCTCTTCCGTCGCCTTTGCTGTTGACCTGAATTTTATCTGTCTGCATAATCCATCTCCTTCCTTATTCAATCGTCAGCACGTCGGCAAACCCGGTCACGTCAAACACTTCCCTGACCAGCTCATTTACGTTCTTAACGACCATCCCGCCGCGGTGCGTCATAATCTTCTGTGCGCCCATCAGCACACGAAGTCCTGCGGAGGACATATACGCGAGCTTTTCAAAATCCAGCACCAGGTGTTCGGTGTCCACGTATTCTTTCTCCAGAACCGCCTGAAGTTCCGGTGCGGTTTCGGTATCCAGCCGTCCCGAAAGCAGGACCGTCAGTTCTGCTCCGCTGCGTTCCTTTACGATATCCAGCATAATTCTTCCTCCCCCGATTCATAATTCAGAACCGCAGTAAATTTCTTATTTTCTGCAGCTTGTCAATCAGAACACAAGAATACGAGCCCGGCAGACATTTTGAAGCTGCTTTATGCAGAAGCATCTGTTTTCCTGTCCGGGCTGTTATCCGTATACTCACGATTAATGTGAATCAGCGATATAATCATAAAACAGCCTGTTTGAAATGTCAAGAAACAAAATAGTTCAATGTCCTTGTATAACTCCTGATTGTGTTCGGTGCGAGCGCCTGATCCCGTATTTTCCCAATCATCCTGTCAAGCTCATTTTTCTTCAATTGCAATACTGGTTTCTGTGTGTCGAGGCACTTTCTGACAGCAGCAAAGTGACTTCGATAAGTGAGAAGTGTCTTATCACTTAAGCCTTTTCCCTTTTTACTCAGCAGGAATTCTAAAAATGTAATCTCTGCTGAGCAGCCGCTGTCAAACATCTTAATTCTTCGTTTCATATGCACTCCTGAATCGTGAATATTCCGACCGGAAATCAGGCGTGCATATAATCTCAGAAGAAATGGAAAAACCGCTGAAATACAGGAATTTCAGCGGTTTTCCATCAATGATCGGAGCGACAAGAATCGAACTTGCGGCCTCCTGAACCCCATTCAGGCGCTCTACCAAACTGAGCCACGCCCCGACAGCAAATGGTATTATAGCAGAGTTTTCAGGAAATGTAAAGTACTTTTCAGAAAAAACCGGGGCGGCCTGAAAAGAAAAACCCCGCGTTTTCTCGCCGCGGGGTTTTCTGCCTGTTCACTTACTGAAACCAACTGTCTTCTCGATTAAGCCATCAGTTTGATGACATTCAGCTTCACGCCGGGGCCCTGGGTTGAGCTCAGAGTCGCGGAACGGATGAACTGTCCTTTGACGGCTGCCGGACGGGCACGAAGCACCGCATCCATGATAGCCTGGAAATTCTCCTGAAGCTTTTCTTCATCAAAGCTGACTTTTCCGATCGGAACGTGGATAATGTTGGACTTATCAAGACGGTATTCAATCTTACCGGCTTTGATTTCCTTCACCGCATTGGTGACATCCATCGTAACGGTACCGGCCTTGGGGTTCGGCATTAAGCCCTTCGGTCCAAGGATACGGCCAAGACGTCCGACGATACCCATCATGTCGGGAGTCGCAACGACAACGTCGAAATCAAGCCAGCCTTCGTTCTCAATTCTCGGAACGAGT
>CACYBV010000195.1 GCA_902772745.1 uncultured Eubacteriales bacterium | reverse complement strand
TTGCGAGTTTATATGCGGTTTTCAGGGTACATTGAATACATTGACATGGATTTCCGGGTACGATTGTATCTTCGAAATCCTTTTGTCATGTAATCCTCGATAGCTCAATGGTAGAGCATCCGGCTGTTAACCGGAGGGTTGTAGGTTCGAGCCCTACTCGGGGAGTCTCCTTGAGTCTTGGTGAGACGAGTCCGCAGGACGAAGTCGAACCTTAGACGGGAGCCCTCAGCGAACTTAATGAGACGAGTCCAAAGGACGAAGTCGAATTCTAGTGAGCTGAGTGTCCCGGTTCAAGGATTTTCTTCGGCGCCATGGTCAAGCGGTTAAGACATCGCCCTTTCACGGCGGTAACTCGGGTTCGATTCCCGATGGCGTCACTGCCTGATTTTTCAGGGTCAGGACCTTTAGCTCAGTTGGTTAGAGCAACCGGCTCATAACCGGTCGGTCCCGGGTTCGAGTCCCTGAAGGTCCATTGGAAAAGTAAAATTGGAGGACTATCAACTGTCCCGGATTACATGTGCAGGGCACTTATTGAGTCCATGAAGTTTCAGATTATTATTTTATATATGGGATCTTAGCTCAGCTGGGAGAGCACTTGAATGACATTCAAGGGGTCGTAGGTTCAAGTCCTATAGGTCCCACATTAAAAGGGAAAGAGTCCTTCGGGGCTCTTTTTCTTGTTGCAATTTCCGTTTCGATCATGTAAACTGTAGGTAATTGTCAAACACCCGGTAAAAACCGAATGGATTCCAAAGAAGTGCTGAACAGTTTAAACGGTACACAGCATTATGCGAAATGAGGCGGAAGTCATGAAGGAAAACAGGAGAGAATCAAGAAAACGTGCTTTTCGGCGCAGACTGCAGTATGCTGCAGCCAGAAAAGCGCCTCAGAAAAGAGAGATCAGGTCCATAAAAGAAGAGGAAAAGCAAATGGATATTCGTTTTGCGGTAGCTGCGGCCGATTTTGCCGTTAATTTACTGAAAGAGTGCGGAATACAGGAAGATAATGTACTTCTTTCACCGGTTTCCGTGGAAACTGCGCTCCTGATGGCTGCGAACGGTGCGAAATCCCAGGCGCTTGAGGAATATCGGAAGCTTTTCGGCGGAGAGATGAGCTTTGAAGAACTTCAAAATACGGCATCTCAGTATGTTTTGAACATGCCTTCGTCGGAGAAAGCGAAATTCCACCTGGCTAATTCTGTATGGATCGAGCAGAGCCTTGCCGTGAAGGAGGACTTTATTACGAAGAACCGGGAACTTTACGGAGCAGAGGTCTGTCAGATTCCCTTTAACCAGGATGCGGTCACAGCCATGAATGTCTGGGTTGAGAAGCATACCGACGGAATGATCGACCGGGTGATCGAGGAAGTGGATCCCGCAAATATGCTGTATCTTCTGAATGCATTGTCCTTTGACGGCGAATGGGAGAGAATTTACAAATCGTCGGAAGTGAGGCCGGCGGAGTTTACCTGTGAGAACGGAAAGACCGGAGAAATCACCGGACTGTTTTCAACCGAGGACTTCTATATTGAAAATGATCTCTGTACAGGCTTTGTGAAACCCTATGCGGACGGAAAATATTCCTTTACTGCATTCCTCCCGAATGAAGGACTGAAAATCAGTGATTTTCTGAAGAAACTCGATGGAAAGACGCTGCTTCTTATGCCGGCTTCCGCAAGGAAACAGGAAGCGGATGTGATGATTCCGAAATTCTCTGTGAGTTACAGCAGCATGCTTTCCGCGCTTCTGATGAAGCTGGGACTTCAGACCGCGATGGGGCATGGCGGAGACTATTCCGGCATTTCCGATGCGGGCGTCGGCATCGACGAAGTGATCCATAAAACCACGCTGACGCTCGACGAGCGCGGCACAAAAGCCGGTGCGGTTACCGCTGTAATGATGAAGAGCGCCATGCTTCCCATTGCGCGGCCCGAAGTTATTCTTGACCGGCCGTTTATCTATGAAATCATCGACAACAGTACGCTGCTTCCCGTCTTTGTCGGTATCTGCATGAAGCCGGAAGCATAAATATGCTTGACAAGCGGTTTGCTTCGTGCTATAACTGCGTTCACTGTTCTTTATGGAGCCGGCCCACGGGACACGGCTCCTGTCTTCTGTTTACCGATGCAGTCGGAAAGCCCGGGGGTTTTCGACAATCAGCAGCCTGGTAAGATTCAAAAAAGCATGCATAATCAGGATGCATGCGGAATTACTGTCAGGAGGAAGGTATATGATTCACATGGAAAATGTCGTGAAGACCTATAAGGTCGCACGGCGAAATGCCGGTGCGAAGGCCGCTTTTCGTGCGCTTTTCCGCCGGGAATATGAACTGATCCGCGCACTTTCCGGCATCAGTTTTACAATCGAAGACGGAGAGATGGTCGCGCTTCTCGGGCCGAACGGCGCAGGGAAAAGCACGACCATCAAGATTCTGTCGGGGATCCTGTATCCGGATTCGGGAAGGGTTGAATGCAATGGGTTTGTGCCATATAAGGACCGGATGCGCTATACCAGGGAGATCGGTGTCGTATTCGGCCAGCGTTCGCAGCTTTTCTGGGATGTTCCGGTGGCGGATTCCTTTGAGCTGCTTCGGGATATTTATGATATTCCGGAAGCGGATTTTCGGAAAAACGAGGCGGAGCTTACGGAACTCCTTCAGCTTCAGGAAATCCTGAGGACGCCTGCGCGGCAGCTGTCCCTCGGCCAGAGGATGCGCTGCGAAATCGCAGGATCACTTCTGCACAGTCCGAAAATCCTGTTTCTGGACGAACCGACGATCGGCCTCGACGCGGTGTCGAAGCTCGCGCTCCGACAGTTTGTGAAGAATCTGAATGAAGAGAAGAAAACCACTGTAATCCTGACAACGCATGACATGCAGGACGTGGAAGCACTCTCAAAGCGCGTGATCATGATCGGCAAGGGAAAGCTTCTTCTTGACGGAACCATCGATGACATCCGGAAAGAGGGTGAATCGCTTGACGAGTCCCTTGTGGAGTTCTATGAAGGAATAGACGGAATGACCGGAAAAGAGGAGGAGCAGCCGTGAAAAAGTACCTTTCCTTCTTCAGGCTCCGGCTTCAGATGGGCATGCAGTACCGGGCGGCGGCGTTCGCGGGGATGGCGACCCAGTTCTTCTGGGGCTTTATGCTGATTTTCGCATATCATGCGTTTTACGAATCGAATCCGTCGGCGTTTCCGATGGAGTTTTCGGCGCTGGTTTCGTATATCTGGCTGCAGCAGGCTTTTCTCGCGCTGTTTATCACCTGGCGCTTTGACAATGATATCCTCGCGATGATCTCGGACGGCGGATTGGCATATGAGCTGGCCAGACCTGTGAGCCTGTACCGGATGTGGTTTGCGAAAAATCTTGCAATGCGTCTTTCAGAGGCGGCACTTCGCTTCGCACCGGTCCTTCTCGTGGCGATTCTCCTGCCGAAGCCCTGGGGCCTGTCGCTGCCGAAAAGCCCGCTGCATTTCCTGCTGTTTCTCATCACTATGGTGCTGGGACTGCTTCTCACGATCGCTTTTCTGATGATTGTCTACGGCCTGACGACACGGATGCTGACCTCGTACGGGATCAGGATATTTCTCTCATCGGTAATGGAATTTCTGTCCGGACAGGTGATTCCGCTGCCCTTTTTCCCTGACAGAATCCGTACGGTACTGGAGTTTCTGCCTTCTGCGGGTATGCAGAATGTTCCGCTGCGGATTTACAGCGGAGATCTCACAGGCGAAGCGATGATACGGGCGATTTTGCTGCAGCTTGTGTGGCTTTCTGTGTTTGCCGCTGCGGGAAAACTGCTCCTGAAAAGCGCGGAAAAACGTGCGGTTCTGCAGGGAGGGTGAAGTATATGAGACACGGTTTCCGGCTTTACCGCCATTATATCGCGATCAATATCCGCTCTGCGATGCAGTACAAATCCTCCTTTTTCCTGACAATGCTCGGTCAGCTTCTCTCGACGGTTTCGACGCTTTTCGGGGTCGTTTTCATGTTCCAGCGATTCCCTGTGGTGAAGGGCTTTACCCTGAACGACGTGATCCTCTGCTGCGGAATCGTACAGATGCAGTTTTCTCTTTCGGAGATGTGGGCACGGGGATTCGACTCTTTCGCCCAGATTGTCCGAAAAGGCGAATATGACCGGGTGCTGCTTCGTCCGAGAAACGAAATCCTGCAGGTTTTCGGAGCGAAATTCGAGCTTTCCCGGATCGGAAGGCTGATTCAGGGCATACTGATGCTCGCATACGGAATTGTCCGTATCCGGATCCGCTGGGATTTTATGAAAATTCTGACGCTTTTCAACATGATCTTCGGCGGGACAGCGCTTTTTACGGGCTTATGCATTGTCAGGGCGGGCCTCTGCTTTTTCACCCTCGAAGGCCTTGAATTCATGAACATTTTCACAGACGGCGCAAGGGAACACGGAAAATATCCGCTGAACATTTACGGAGAAAAATTCCTTTTATTCTGTACGGTTGCGATTCCCTATGCGCTGGTACAGTATTACCCGCTGATCTACATCCTGGGGCAGCGGGACGGCTGCGGATATCCTTTCCTGCCGCTGCTGTCCCTGTGGTTTTTAATCCCGTCGCTGGCGCTTTTCAGATTCGGCGTGCGCCATTACCAGTCCAGCGGATCGTAACAGGGCAGGCAGCCAGGGCTTCTTCCGGCCGGCTTATCAGGGGATTTTCGCACTTGCGAAAATCCCTGTGATCGTTTATAATGTCCGAAAAGCTTATTAATCCTTGTAAAAATGATACTGAAGGGAGAAGACATCTATGGCAAGGATTCTGATTGCGGATGACGAACAGGGCATTCGGGAAATCGTGAAAAAGTACGGAGAATATGAAGGATTTACGGTACTGGAGGCAAAAAACGGAGAGGAGACGCTCCAAATCTGCAGGGAAGAAAGTCCGGATGTCGTGATACTCGATATCATGATGCCGAAGACGGACGGATTCAAGGTGCTTTCGGAGATCCGGCGTTTCAGCAGCTGTCCGGTAATCATGCTGTCCGCTCGGGGCGAGGAGTATGACCGGCTGCACGGGTTTGAACTGGGGGCAGACGACTATGTCGTGAAACCGTTTTCTCCGAGAGAGCTGATCATGAGGGTCAAGGTCGCGGTGAGCCGGAGTGTCAAGGAAAGTTCGAAACCGGAGAACCGGCTTCTGGAGGCGGGACATGAGCATTACCGGGTTAAGGGCTTTGTTGTGGACTATACAAGCAGGAAATTATATGTGGACGGCAGTGAAAAAGACCTGACCTTCAAGGAATATGAGCTTCTCGTCTACCTGATTGCCAACAAGAACATTGCATTGACTCGGGATCAGATCCTGTCTGCAATCTGGGGCTATGACTATTACGGAGAAGAGCGGACGCTGGATACGCATGTCAAAATGCTTCGTTCCTGTATGGGACCGTACCGGGACATGATCACGACGCTGCGCGGAGTGGGGTACCGTTTTGATGAAGAAAAAGCCTAAAATGCGCCTCTGGCATATGTTCATGCTGGCGTTTCTGATGGCTTCCATGCTTTTTATCGGAATTCTGTGGCTCATCCTGACTGTATTTTTGGACGATATCTACCGCACGGTCAAATCCCGTGAGTCCCGGATGCTTCTGGAAAAAGTCACGAAGGATTATGAGGTGACAGGCAGCATGGATCTTTCAGAGTATGACGACGGCTATGACACCCGTGTCTTCATGATTTCGCCGGAAGGGAAAACACTTTCCGTTTCCGCCAATGTCACCAATAACGGTGAGCTGGATCCGTGGATGAAAAACGTGATCCAGATGATCTTCAGGGAAATGGACGGGTCCGGGAGCCGGAAAAGAATATACCTCAGAGAGGAAGATTATGCGGCCATTGCGGAAGGGGCGGATTATAAGGAACTCTCACAGGAGAGCCAGACAATGCCGGACCGGATTTTCGACATTCAGATTGTCGGAGAGGGAGAGAATGCGGTCATGATTCTTCTTGCGACCCGTCTGTATCCGGTACATGTGACGACGATGTCTATCCGCTGGGTGCTTATTTTCGGTACAGCTGCCTTCGGCGCTTTTTCAATTGTATCGGCGGTTTTCCTTTCAAGAAGGATCGCAAAACCGATGGAGAAGATCAATCGGGGCGCTGCGCGGATTGCGGCGGGAGACTATTCGGTAAACCTCCCGGACAGCAGTCTGCAGGAAATATCGGAGCTTGCGGAAACGCTGAATTATACCAGCAGGGAGCTTCAGGTGACGGAAACACTGCAGCGGGACATCATTGCGAACGTCAGCCATGACCTTCGCACACCGCTCACGATGATCCGCGGCTATGCGGAAGTGATGCGGGATCTTCCGGGAGAAAATTCTCCGGAAAACCTGCAGATTGTCATTGACGAAACCAACCGCCTCAGTGACCTCATCAACGATGTCATCTATGTCAGCCGGCTGCAGAGCGCCCAGGAAACACCGAAACAGGCGGTGTATTCCCTCACCAGAAGCATCAGAGCCATCCTGTACCGCATCAGCAAGCTCAAGGAAAGCGAGGGCTATGTGTTTTCCTACCGGGACAGCGGCCAGGAGATATTTGTAAGCGCGGATATGAGAGAGATCGACCGGGTGCTTTATAACCTGATCGGGAACGCGATTAACTACGCAGGCGAAGACAAAACGGTTGTGGTAAAGGAAGAAGTGACCGGGCCTGCCTCGAAAAAAACGGTCCGGATCAGCATCTGCGATCACGGAGCGGGTATCCGGGAAGAAGAACTTCCGTATATCTGGGATCGTTACTATAGGGGCGACAACAGCAGAACAAGCCGCCCGGTCGGAACGGGTCTCGGGCTTTCGATTGCGAAGGAAATCCTGGAAATGCACAAAGCACGGTACGGCGTGGAAAGCAGGGTCGGATCGGGCTCGCAGTTCTGGTTTGAACTGCCGGTTGTGGATAAACCTGCTGCCGCGGAAGCAGACACGGAAGATCAGGCTGTATAGGACAGAAGGGAGATATGAAAAAGCTGATACAATCGCTTCGGGAAAGACTGCAGCTTCTCGGACCGCATAAAGTTTCTTTTGGAATTCTGGCCGCTGTTACGTTGTTTATCTTTGCGGATAATCTCTGTGACTTTACGTTGATCAAGGACCATGAACTGCTGTTTCTTATCCTTGCGGGAATACTGGCCTTCCCCGGGACTTTTCTGTCTGAACTTTTGTTTTCCGATAAGCGGAAATGGATCGGAATCGGTACTGCAGTTACAGCTGCAGTTGTTTTCAGCCTGCTGCTCCGGCCCTTTCTTTTCCGGGCCGATCTGCATACGGCTTTCACTTCCGCTCGGATTCTTTATGCCTCGGCGGGCTACGGACTGATTCTCAGTCTCCTTGTCCTGTTTTTTTCCTGGAAAAACTCCGGAGAGGAATTCAGAGCTTTTGCGGGAAAGGTATTCCGGAACTGTGTTCTTGTAGCGGCAGCCTGTGGGATTATTTTTATTCTGGTACTCGTTCTTGTACTGATTGTAGCAGTACTGTTCGGAGAATTCTCAGATAAGACGCTGAGTTCAGCGGCGATACTGCTTCTCGGACTTCTGGCGGTCCCGGGTGTAATGGCGGCGCTTCTCCGCCCGGAGACAGAGCCAGGGAAGTTTTTCGGCATGATGATCCGGGCGGTTTTTCCGGCTTTCCAGATCGCCGCGGTCGTGATCGGATATTTATACATGGCGCGGCTTGCCGCATTTCGGTATCTTCCCCGAAATTCCATCTTCGGCGTTATAACAGTGCTGTTTATGATCTGTTTTGTGATCTGGATGATCGATGATCCGGACAGCGGGAAAAAGAATTTCTTTTCTGTTGTCCGGCGGTGGCTTCCGGTTGCATTTCTTCCGCTTTTTCTGCTGCAGAGTTTTGCGCTTTTCCTGAGAATCCGTCAATACGGGTTTACACCCTGGCGGTATATGGGCCTTGCGCTTCTCGTGTTTGAACTGGCGGTGATCCTTTTCCTGTGGTTCAGGCCGAAAAAGCTCCAGATCCTTGTCCTGATCCTTGCAGGGGAGATTGCTTTTGTTACGCTGCTCCCATTCGTGAACATTCCGTCCGTGGCGCGCTGGAGCGCAAACCGTGTCTGGGCCGGGAATTACAGAGAAGACGCAGAAATTGATTGGAATCCCGAAGGAGGAACCGGAGAATATACCTGGTTCAGTCTGTATGCTTCGGATCTCGCGCCGACGATTCCGTTATCAGGGTTTGATACCATGCGCAGCTTCACGCTGGACCGGGAGGCGCTCGGGGAGTACGATTACGAAAAAGGATATCAGGTGGATTATTCGGCGGTTCCGGTGATCTTTACCGACAGCCAGGAAAAAGCAGAGCTGGACCTCTCCCGGTTTATTACGGAAGCGCAGGAGTATGTCCGGACACATCAGGACACAGACGATGAAA
The DNA here is from genome assembly GCA_902772745.1 of uncultured Eubacteriales bacterium. Lineage (GTDB taxonomy): Bacteria > Bacillota > Clostridia > Lachnospirales > Lachnospiraceae > UBA1267. Next base: position 3,379 of record CACYBV010000195.1, on the reverse strand, counting down.
CGAGAAATGAATACTTGCGGACGCTGAATCCCGCAGCTTCCTGGAAGGGAAACTGCGTATACCTGACAGGACTGGAATTCAGCATCCAGCAGGATCTTCTGGATGGGGATATTAGCCGTGAAGTGATCTCGCAGTTTGAAATCACCGGTGTCTGGCTTTTCGGAGGACAGGAATAGATGCAGCTGAAAGAACGCTGGGTGGAATATACAAAAAAAGCGGATTTTGATCTGTGGAGCCGGGAGCTTTCAGTATCGAAACTGACTGCGAGGATTCTGAGAAACCGCGGGATCGAAACGCTCTCAGAAGCCCGGGATTTCCTGTATGCCGGGATGGAAAGCCTTGCAGACCCCCGGCTTATGAAGGGCATGAAAGAAGGCGTCCGCATCCTTTCAGAAACAATCCGGAAGCGGGAAAAGACCGCGATCGTGAGCGACTTCGATGACGACGGAATATTTGCGGGAGAGATTCTGTACGAGGGAATCCTGCGCTCAGGCGGAGAGGCGGAACTGTTTACGCCGGATCGCGTAAGGGAAGGCTACGGCCTGAACCGGCGGATCATTGACGAAGCGAAAGCGCATGACTGCAGCCTGATTCTGACCTGCGACAACGGAATCGCGGCGATTCCGGAGACGGAATACGCAAAAGAGCAGGGCTTCAGGGTGATTGTAACCGATCATCATGAAGTGCAGTATGAGGAGAGACCGGACGGGACGAAGCATTTTCTTCTGCCCGCAGCGGACGCGGTAATCGATCCGAAGCAGCCGGACTGCGGTTATCCGTTTAAGGAACTTTGCGGGGCAGGCGTCGCGTTCCGGCTTGTACAGCTTCTGTACAGGGAATTCGAGGTCCCTCCGGAAGAAGAAAAAGCGCTTTATGAATATCTCGCCATCGCGACGGTCGCGGACGTCGTCCCGCTTCAGGGTGAGAACCGGATCCTCGTAAAAGCCGGGCTTGACCGTCTGCATGAGACACAGAAAACAGGCCTCCTTCAGCTGATCGCAGCCTGCGGCCTGCAGAAGGAAAAGCTTACGGCCTATCATCTCGGTTTTGTGATCGGACCTTCTTTCAATGCGGTCGGCCGACTTTCCGACGTGCGGCTCGCATTCCGTCTCCTGCAGACAGGGGATCCGAAGGAAGCGAAGATTCTTGCGGAAAAGATCCGGGAACTGAACGAGCAGCGGAAGGATGAAACCGAGCGCGGAACAGAACAGGCTTTCTCAGAAATCGAGTCCGCTCCCTGGAAAGAGGACCGTGTGCTTCTCGTCCGTCTCCGAAACGTGCATGAGAGTGTCGTGGGGATCGTCGCCGGACGGGTAAAGGAAAAGTACGGCCGTCCGGTCTTCGTTTTTACGGACGCAGAAGGCGGTTTAAAAGGCTCCGGCCGTTCGGTCGAGAATTTCCACATGCTCGGCGCCCTGATCCCGGAAAAACGCCTTTTAACGCGTTTCGGAGGCCATAAAATGGCTGCGGGGCTTTCGCTTCCGGAAGAGAACCTGGAAATCCTGCGGAAGGAGCTCAATGAAAACTGTACGCTGACGGAACAGGACCTCCGCCCCGTCGTTCATATCGACGCACGGGTTCCGTTCCGATACCTGAGCCCGGCGCTCATTTCGGAGCTTTCGCGCCTTGCGCCTTTCGGCACCGGAAATTCCCGCCCGGTTTTTGCGATGGCGCATCTACGGGTCCGGAGCCTCCGGATTGTAGGAAAAAACCGCAATGTCATCCGGATGAGTCTCTCGGACGAGTACGGCTTTACAATGGATGCGGTGCATTTCGGAGAGCCGGATGCCCTTCTTCAGCTGATCCGGGAGGAATACGGTGAAGAGGAACTGCAGCGGCTCCTCCGCTCCTCCTCCGACAGGGTGGACCTTGCCTTTACGTTCTACCCGGAAATCAACGAATATATGGGGCAAAAAAGCGTACAAATTGTATGTATGTCATATTGCAGAATACCTTAGGATAAGGTATAATAAGATTTCCGGCAGAAATCCGGAATGATTTCTTTCGGACCGTCAGAAAACATGATGTCAGTCAGCACAGGGGAAAGGAGGAAAACGGTTATGGCAGAACAAAAAGACGAGCTGATCAGCGCGGAACTTGTGCAGCAGGTCATCTGCCACGAGCTTCAGATCGACCAGCCTCCGGATTATACTTCCGAGGAACAGCTCTATCAGAAGCTGATCCTGGAAATCCAGAAATACCATCCCTCGGATGACCTTTCCCTGATCGAGGACGCCTATCATATCGCGCAGGAAGCGCACGGAAACCAGATCCGCAAAAGCGGCGAACCTTATATCATCCATCCGCTGAATGTGGCAATTATCCTCGCGGAGCTGGAGCTTGACAAGGAAAGCATTGTCGCGGGACTCCTGCACGACGTCGTGGAGGACACGCGTTTTACCTATGACGATATTTCAAAGAAATTCGGCGCGGAAATCGCGGATCTTGTCGAGGGCGTGACCAAGGTGACGCAGATCGACTGGGGCATGGACAAGGAGGACATCCAGGCGGAAAATCTCCGGAAAATGTTCATGGCGATGGCGAGAGACATCCGCGTCATCCTCGTGAAGCTGGCCGACCGCCTCCACAACATGCGCACTTTCCAGTACTGGAACCGCGAAACCCAGATCCGCAAAGCCAAGGAGACGATGGATATCTTCTCTCCGGTGGCTTCCCGGCTCGGTATCAGCATGATCAAGGTGGAACTCGACGACCGTTCGCTTGCAATCCTGCATCCGGATGTTTTTGAAGAGCTCTCGCATAAGCTCGCATTGAACGATGCGGCGCGCGAATCCTTTATCGCGGACAAGAAAGAAGAGATTTCGGGAAGGCTTTCACAGGAAAACCTGCGCGCCGAGATTTCGGGACGCCAGAAACATCTGTTCAGCATCTACAAGAAAATGCTGCAGCAGAACAAGACGCTCGAGCAGATTTACGATATCTTCGCGATCCGCATCCTTGTGGACAATGTCATCGACTGCTACGCAGCGCTCGGTGTCGTGCATGAGATGTACAAGCCTCTTCCCGGACGTTTCAAGGACTATATCGCGATGCCCAAGCCCAACATGTACCAGTCGCTGCACACGACGGTCATGGACCGCTCGGGAACGCCTTTCGAGATCCAGATCCGGACCTTTGAAATGCACCGGACCGCGGAATACGGCATCGCCGCGCACTGGAAATACAAGGAAAAAGGCTCGGTGACAGCCGGCGGAAGCTCAGATGAGCAGAAGCTTGCCTGGCTTCGGTCGATCATGGACTGGCAGACCTCGGACAGCCGCGAGTTCGCGAGCCTCTTAAAGGACGACTTCGACCTGTTCTCGGGCTACGTCTACTGCTTCACGCCCACCGGGCAGGTGAAGTCCCTGCCTGCCGGCTC
>CACYBV010000194.1 GCA_902772745.1 uncultured Eubacteriales bacterium | reverse complement strand
GCGTACTTCAGGCCGCAGAAATTATAGACGCCGTCATACAGGAATCCGCGGACCTTGCCCTTCGTGGTCTCGACTACGGGGTTTTTCTTTCTTGCTGTAATGTTGGACATACAAAGTCCCTCCTTGCACGTAATGAGTTGATTTTATTGTAGCATCAGGCGCCCCTTTTGTAAAGGGACGCCTGACGCTGCTTCATTATATTCTGTCCAGGATGAACCGCACCATCGCATCCTGAACCTCCGGGTCTTCACCGTAAATGCCGTTGTTGTTGAGGAGGCAGAGGCTTTTCACGCCTGCTCTCGTCAGCGCTTCGAACATCCGCAGGCTCTGGCCCATCGGTACCTGAATGCCGCAGTCGTACATGCCGTGAACGAGGCATAAGGGTGCGGATTTTTCCGTCACATGGCAGACTGCGCTCGCTTCCTTTGCGAGATCGATATAGCTCTTGTAGGGCTCTTCCGGCCGGTTAAGGTGCGTTTTCAGCTCCCCCATGCCCTTTTTGGGACCCGCGTAGCCGATCATCGAACCGACCGGCGCGAAGGGGCCGTCGCCGTTTGCTACCTTGTCCGGCTGGTGCGGCCACTGGGCGGCGCAGTCTTCGCCGAAGCCGAGAAGGTCGGTCGGGGCAAAGAGCGCAACCGCGGCTTTCACGGAAGTGTCAAACTCCGTATTTCCGCCGATGTCTCCGGCCTTCTCCTGCCCGTTCACAGCCGAAAGCCAGGCCGTAAGATGCCCGCCCATCGAGCCCCCGACAAGGGCGAAGCGGGAAGGATCCAGGTGAAGTTCTGCCGCGTGCGCCTTCAGATACCGGATGCAGCCCGCCGCATCCACGGCGCTCACAGGCCAGATTCCGGGCGGCATCAGCCGGTAGTCGATACTTGCTGCCGCACAGCCCGCTTCAATCAGACGCTGGGACCAGGATTCGTACTGGTGATTGTTTCCCCCGAAACCGTGGATATGGACGACACAGGGGAAGGTTTCGCCTTCTCCCGGGTTTTCCTTTGGGAGAATCAGGTCTGTAAACAGATCGAATGTCGAACACATCTGCGGATTCCGGTCGCCGGGCCGGCCCTTTGCGACTGGAACCGTTGCTACATAGAGATTACGGAAGGTGGTGGGTGTTCTTACACTGTTCCGGGCAAAATAAGCCTTCATTTCCGGAGAAACGGAGCCTGTAATCTGCGGATCTGAGTTCCCGAAAACGAGCCGTTTCGGAACTTCCGCGATTGCGGAAAAGCCGTCCGGGAAAGCCTTACAGGGTGCGATCGTGAGAAGGGACTTCTGGCCCGCCTCTTTCCGGACAGCCGTAAATTCTTCCGTCACATACCGAAGTCCGCCGCCCGCCGGGTAAACCTGCAGGCAGGGGAAGGATTTCCACTCCTTTCCGGCTTTCCGGTAAACTGCTTTTTTATACACAAAAACGCGCTCGTTTCCGGCGGCAAATTCATGCGCGTGCGGCGCGATTACAGGGAGCTTCAGCCGCGCGGGCGTATCCCCTCCGAAGCAGAAAGTGACTTCCGTATCCTCCGGGAAACCCTCCGGCTGACGGTAGCCGTTTCCGCCGCAATGCACGAGAAGCTCAAGTTTCGAGCCTTTTTTTACGACCTTGGAGAGGCTCTCGAGGTGGAAGGCGAGGAAGGTCGGCCGGTCCTCGGAAAGTTTCACATCATCCCCTGTCAGGCTGCTGTGATAGGGAACGCCGATCGGGTCGAGGATCGGATGACGGGAAAGTTTTGCGGATCGTCCGCGGAGCATTCCATCAGTCAGAAAATGTGCCCGCCCGTCGGGAAGGATTTCCAGAAGTTCCGCGAGGAAGATACCGTCCTCGAAAGTGGATTTAGCATAGAGCTCGACAACCGGGAAGCCGGTGAGTTCGAGATCTTCCGGAAGGACTTCCGTCGTGAACCGGAGACATTTCGCCGCTTCTTCCCCAAGATCCCGATCGATCCTTCGATTCAGGCGCCCCATGCCCTCGATGAGCGTGATGTCATTGCGTACCTTGTACCGGAGTTCTGCCCTGTCAGCCGCAGACGCTTCGTCTTCCGCTAGTTTTCCCTCCGCCGTAAGATACAGCGAGGCATTCACCTGATCGTCCAGCGGGAAATCCGCGCTCCGGTGCCAGGGTTTTTCGTCGTCTGTCGTATAATACAGCACCGGCGGCTCTTCCGTCACCCCGTTTTCCACACCTTTCAGGAAATGATCAAACCACCTCAGGTGATCCGTTTTCCAGTCAAACACGCCGCCCGGAAAATCATTCGTCTCCTGATATACCTCGCAGTGACGCCAGGGTCCGAGGAGGAGCTTCCCGCCCCAGGCACGGTATTCGAAGATCTTGTTGGTGCAGCCAGGCTCGTAGAATGCACCGTAAGGGTACACCGCGATCCCGGAAAAGCGCACCCTGTCCATCGCATTCCAGACCGGAATTTCCATGTTCGGCGCATAGCCGATCCGGTAATTCATGCTGTCCCGGTGCATATCCGGCAGATATTGCTCCAGAAAGCCCATGTTGAATCTGTGGCCTTCCATCGCTTCGTGCGCCATCGGATACTGCGGCGCCGGGTCCTCGTCCACCGGAACGCCCATCCTTTCAGGCATTTTCGGCGCTTTCATGTCCGGAAGGATCGAGACGCCGTTCGGATAATTCTGGTAATACAGGTCCGCGCTGCAGTCGCAGGGAATGATGCAGCGAAGGTGCTTCGGCGTGTTTTTTGCCGCAAAGTGCTGGGAAGCCCCGACATTCGAGCCGCCGAACATTCCGGCGTTTCCGTTGCACCAGGGCTCTTCCGCAATCCGGTCGATCAGCGCTGCCATGTCGCGCCCGTCGATCGGCGCGAAGAAGCCTTCATTTGTCCCGTAGGAGGCGCCGACCCCGCGCAGCTCCGGGATCGCGACCGCATAGCCGTGCTCCAGAAAATACTCAAACTGCGCAAGCTCCCGCCGGAAAAACTCCTGTCCCCGCACGTCCTCTTCAGCCGGGCGGCGCACGTTCCGCGAAATCCTAAACAGCACCGGAACCTTCTCTGCGGTTACCGGAAGATACAGGTCCACCGCAAGCTTCGTCCCGTCGCAGCCCGGATAATAATGTGATATCCGCTTGTACATACTCATCTCCTGTGGTAAATGTCTTTTTCCTGGTTCATCCCGAATGGCACCGCTCACGCGATACACACCGGAGACGGAATCTCCTTCGTTGAATCAAGAAGCGTAAATTTCATGTTTTCGCGGTCGAAAGCATAGAATTCAACCGTTTCCGTCACCATGTTCAGAACGATCAGGTACGGTTTCTCATAATCCTCGAGAAGCATAAAGTCCCGCGGATGGGAGAGCCCGGGAAGCGTCGAAAAGCGCTGTGGGTTTTCCGGGTCAGTCATATCAAAGACATCGATCATGCTGATTTTTGTCCCGCGGTTTGAAGTGAACAGGAGCTTCCCGTCCCGGCTGAACTTAATCGCCGCGCCCCAGTTCTGATCCTCCGGAAGCTCCGGCGCGATCTCGATATCCCGGACCAGCGTTCCGCCGCCTTCCTGATCCAGCGCGTACACGAGAAGGTGATAGAAAAGCTCGCAGACCACATAAAGATACTTCCCGTCCTGTGAGAAGATCATATGCCTCGGCCCGTAGCCTGCGGGGGTCCTGAGCGCGCCTGCGGGAAGCATCTCGCCCTCCGACAGGATCCGGTACATCCGGACTTCGTCCGTACCGAGATCGCAGCAGAACACAAATTTCCCGGAAGGATCCGTGCACATCATATGCGCATGCGGGGATTCCTGACGGGCGGGATTCACACTTTTCCCGATGTAGGGAATGCAGCTTGTGATCTTTCCGAACTTCCCGTGATCCACCGAAAGCGACGCGACCGCACCGGTCCCGTAGCTTGCAAAATACAGCGTCTTCCGGTCGTTTGAAAGCCTGAGGTGCGGGCAGCCCGAGGGGATTCCGACGAATTCATCGATTTTTTTCAGGGCATCCGCTCCCTCCGCCGCTAAGATCTCAAAGGATTCCACTTTCCCCGCAAATTTCCCGGGTCCGCCGATCTCCGAGAGCACATAGAGAATCTCTCCGTCCCGCTCAAAATAGGATGTGTTCTTTCCTTCTGCGGCTTTTTGCACGCCGAGAACCTTCTCCTGATCAAAGTCAAAATCCAATGCGTATACGCCGCCTTCCCTGTTCCAGTCCGCGATAAAAAAGGTTCTTATCATGATGCCTCCTTTTTCGGAGATCCCTCAACGCCCGGGCTCTCCGTTTCTTCTGTGTTAAACCTATTGTACAACGGAGAATTTCTTTCCGTCAACCGGTTTTTCTGCTTATCATCCGGCGAAAACTGTGCTATACTGGAACCGCCGGGTTCTCCGGAAAGAAACAGAGATCACAGCCGGATACATACTGTTCGCAGAAGCATCCGGATTCCGTTTAAAGAAACGGCGGGGCTTATGACGGCAGAGGATCGGAGCACAGTATGCTGAGACTTTTTACAGATCCTTCGGTTTTTTGGAAACCGGCGAATATGACGGCGAGGAAGTCATTGCGGTGCTGAAACTGGAAAAAGGCCGCATGTGATCACAAACATCCATATCGGGATCCTGACCGCGGACTTTTCGGATTTGCTCTTCCAGAGCTTTTTAAGCAGTATTTTCAGCGCCTGGGATACAGGTCCGGGACTGGGACGGCCTGTTTCGGAAAATAAACGAGAAGGGCAATCCCGTTTATATCAAACGAATCTGAACAGATATCAGATGATAAAAAATATGTGTTTCATAAAATGAAAAGGAGGCATCCTATGAAACAGCAGAAATCCACGCCGCTTGGCGCGAGGACCTGGTTCTCGGCGGTTTTTTTCGGGCTGATCGGTCAGATCGCCTGGATTGTCGAGAACATGTATTTCGCCACATTCGCCCAGGACATTTTCGCGAATTCCGGACGGCCAGACCTCTCGTATGGCGTGACGACGCTGATGGTCATCCTGTCGGCCATCGCCGCGACCGTCACCACGATTTTCGCCGGAGGTCTCTGCGACCGCCTGGGAAAGCGCAAGCCCTTTATCGCGGTCGGCTATATTTTCTGGGGTCTCACGATCATGCTCTTTGCCCTGCTGCCAATGAAGGCAGTCGGTACGATGATCGCCGTGACTGCGGTGCTTCTCGTTGTATTCGACTGCGTGATGACCTTCGCGGGATCCACTTCGAACGACGCCGCTTTCAACACCTGGGTCGCGGATGTCACGGATCCTACGAACCGCGGAAAACTGAATTCGATCCTCTCGATCCTCCCCGTGATCGCGGTCGTCATCGTCTTCGTCGGGCTCGGAAGCCTCTATAATTCCGCGAACGAAAGCAACGCGCTGTTCTTTATCATCATCGGAGTCATCCCGATCGCTGCCGGTGTACTCGCGCTCTTTGTCCTCAAGGACGCGCCGGACGTCAAAAAAAGTATCGGAAAGAATTATCTCGCCGACACTTTCTACGGATTCCGGAGGGATGTGATCCGGAAGAACAAAATGATCTATGTCTGCCTTGCCGCAGCCTGTCTGATCGGAATCGCCCAGCAGACTTTCTTCTCCTACCTGATCAATTTTCTGATTGTGACGCTCGGCCTCGGGGACGGCTTCGTGATTCCGATGGCGGTCATCATTGTCGGCGCCGCGGTTTTCACCGCCGTCATGGGCGTCTTCTTTGATAAGAAAGGCCGGAAGCATTTCTACTATCCGCTGCTTCTCATCATGATTCTCGGAATTCTGTCCTTCTGGAGCCTGCAGTTTCTGGAAGGCGGCATGAAAACGGCCGTCCTGTACGCAGGCGGCGTGCTGATGATGGGCGGTATCCTCTCTCTTACCGGCGCCTTCAGTTCTTCCTTCCAGGATTACCTCCCGGAAGGTTACGAAGGGCGTTTCCAGGGCGTAAGAATGTGCTTCATGGTCCTGATCCCGATGATTATCGGCCCAATCATCTCGCTTCTCATCGGCCTCGACGCCATGGGCATGAACGGCGAGAATTTCACACCGCCTTACGGAATGTTCCTCGCTGCGGCCATCGTCGCGCTTCTTGCGGCGGTTCCGATCTGGCTTGTCCGGAAAGAATCCCGGTAAAGCACGGCCCCAGTTTCGAGCCCCGGGCTCAGGAAAGCCCCGGTATATCTTCCGCCTCGGAGACGGTTCCAGGTCTCCTTGGCGGAAGGTATCCCGGGGCATTCTGATCCCTTGAGACATTCTTCGGCCGGAGACGGTTCCAGGTCTCCTTGGCGGAAAGTCTCCGGGGCGTCGGATTTACTCCGTGAACAGCGCTGTCGAGTAGTAGCGGTCGCCGCTGTCCGGAAGGAGGGCGACGATGGTCTTTCCCTTGTTTTCCGGGCGTTTCGCAAGCTCGATCGCGCCCCATAAAGCCGCTCCTGAGGAAATGCCGACGGAGATGCCTTCTTTCTTTGCGAGAAGCTTCGCGGTTTCGAAAGCTTTCCCTGCAGGCGCCTTGATGATCTCGTCATAGACTTTGGTATTCAGCACATCCGGCACGAAACCTGCGCCGATGCCCTGGATCTTGTGTGCGCCGGAGCGGCCTTCGGAAAGGACCGGCGAATCCTCGGGTTCCAAAGCGACAATCTGAACCTCAGGCTTCTTTGACTTCAGGTATTCGCCGACGCCCGTCAGCGTTCCGCCGGTGCCGACGCCGGCGATGAAGATATCCACTGCGCCATCGGTATCCCGGAAGATTTCGGGACCGGTCGTCGCTTTGTGGATCGCCGGGTTCGCAGGATTGACAAACTGTCCGGGGATAAAACTTCTCGGGAT
>CACYBV010000193.1 GCA_902772745.1 uncultured Eubacteriales bacterium | reverse complement strand
CTGCTTCCATCAAGGGATACAACATCATCATTGTCTTTGAGCAGATTCCGTAACCATCCGCATTAACGGGACATCCATATGTGCATTTATAAACATCACCGGTCTCTTCACCGTTACGACAGTACCTCTCTGTATGATTTCCATGCAAAAAGCCGGTTACTTCTACTGTAAATTCATATTCTTCGTCATACCACTTTTTCATATTTCCTCCGGTACGGGCTTATATATAAAATTCTTTGACAGCTGCGATTTCATTTTGATTGTATCATATATCCTTACAGAATTCTGTGATTTCCTGTTTTTTAATTTCAACATCCGCTTTGGATTCGACAGACGTCAGTCCAAGATGTCCCACGCTCTCTATCTCCAGATGACCATAAAAATGTTCTATACTGCCGATTATTCTCTCACATTCCGGCATATTAGGACCCGTTCTCAGAGCAATGGCGTAACCTTTCTTTCCAGGCTTAATTGATGCATGCGGATCATGTGTATTGCACCATGGAGTACATCTGTCGATGAATGCCTTAAATTGTCCGGGGATATCAGCCCAGTAGGAGGGAGAAACGGATACAATGATATCAGCTTCGTCATATTCTCTCATTATGCTCTCGATGATCGGTGCATCACGCATGGCACACTTCGCTGTATAATGGCATAAACGGCAGCCTCTGCAGAACGCATAGGAATAATCGTCTATACATATGCACTTGACGCTATATTTCGCTGACAGCTGTTCAGAGACCAGCTTTACGATTTCAGCAGTTGCTCCAGTGCGAACAGGGCTGCAGTTCATGATCAATGCCTTCATTCCGGAAACCTCTCTTTGTGTATTATCCTGCAATGTCCTTCTGCAGATCCGTCCGAGACAGAAGACTTCCTGATTCGCGGAGTGTCAGAAGTGTCCGCACCGCCGGATGGCGGTATTCATTGTCTTATCGGGACAGCGGATTCAGTCCGGGTCCTGCCTGTAATACTTCTCAATCCCGCCATACCCCGAGATCATCTTTCCTTGTCTTGTTTTCTCAATAAAGCTGTTCAGCCGTTTTCGAAACTCCTCCGGGCGTTTCCTTGCCGCATCAATATAAGCGACACGGATGCGTTTGTATGGATCGGAAAAGCCCTGATAGTTCTCCCAGACTTTATCATCCTGTTTCAGCATATCCATGATATCCTGCGGGAACTCAAACGGAGCGCTGATCACGGGAAGGATGCTTTCCCTTACTTTCGGATGAATCAGATTATGCTGGTCCAGCCAGATCAGCCGTTCAATATTCGGCCGTGAATAGGTGCTTCCTTTTCGTCTAGGGGTAAACCGCCGAATGTGGTGCGTCTCATCCAAGGTCCCTGCTCTGCCATCAATCCACCCGAAGCACAGAGCTTCCTCAACTGCATCATTATAGGAAAGGAAGGGTTCGCCGGACTCATTAGTCGGAAAAACGAACCAGATTTCATCTGAGGTTTCAAAATGCGTTTCCAGGTATTTCCTCCATTCAATCCGGTCGGAAGTGTAAAACAAGTTCATAACGTTTCCTCAGATCTCTGCTGATTTTTACTGATAGTGCATTGCCTGCAGGTATTCTGCAGGTATCTTGTCCCTGGTAAAGAATTGTCTTTCCTCCGGAATCAGCCCGGATGTAATTACAGAAGCTTCCAAATTTCTCCCGAATCTTCTGTTAAGGTCCGCATTACTGATTCCTTCAACGTACAGCCCGTATTGTGAAACGCACTACTCTTTCATCAATTCCCTTATTGAACGAGGAAAACTGTATTCTTCTCGAATATGCCAAAAGCAAAAGCCAGTCTGAAAAACAGAGGCATTTTTTCATATGCATCGAAGCTCGTCCTTTTCAGAAGCTCTTCCACTGTGATTTTCTCGTAATAACCATATGGATTCGCTATCGTGACGGTGTCATCCGGAATGTCCATTCCGATAATCAGAGAATAATGTAAAGTCCAGTCTTCTCCATACAGTGCAGCCCATTCAAACGGCACGGGAATTCCTTCCGCAAGACTGTTGTATACCAGCTCAATCAGCTCCGAATCCTTCAGATACTTATGGGCTGTCGTTGTATATTCCGGAAAGCGCTTGTTCATTTCCCGGCAGAATTTCCTTCCGGTCGATGTAATGACCTTTCCGTATTCCGCATACAGGCTTTCTTCTGTTATTTCTTTGCCGCACCATCCGGCAAACATCTCTATGACTGCGTAGCCGCAGGAAACTTCCTGCGTAATTACTTCTACACCTTCGGCAGAAACCGGCTGCTGATATTTTTCCTCTGTCAGAATGTGCTGATAATCATCATGAATCGCGCTGCTTCGTATCTGGAGAATGACCAGCGCTGTCCCAGCAGCAACCACTGCCGCAAATACAGCTGCAGTCACGAAAATAAATACTTTTTTCAGCAATTTGTTCTTCACAGCTCACCTCCGCCGGGCAGCCATCACAGGTAAACCGGCACGTTTTTTACCGGAAGCCAGGAATTCAATGCCAGTTCCAGTGTCCTGTCCCAGAGCTTCCACTCATGCTTCAGACCTTCCACTTCCTCGTAAACCGGAACATCAAAACCCAGACTCCGGATGTATTCGCAGGAGTCCCGCATGACCTGAAGCGTGAAATCTTCGGAACCGACGGAGAGATAGAACTTCGGCATTTCAGTTCCCTGTTCCGCCTGCTTCTTCGCGAGAGACCACATGTCGTCCGGCCCGTTTTCAAATTCGTCCGGCGTACCAAGCCTCGAGAACAGCACGTAGTTCCTGCCGGTCTGATACCGGCCTTCCAGCCATTCTTTACTCAGGATGCTTCCGCTCATGATCAGCGCCGCACCATAAATATCCGGACGTGCAATGGCACACTTGAACGCGCCGCAGCCGCCCATGGAAAGACCGCCGATGAAGTTGTCTTCCCGCACCGCTGACAGCGGAAACAGGCCTCGAAGTACACGGGGAAGTTCGTCGACAATGTAATCAAAGTACTTCGCGCCACCTCGGATGTCATTCGTATAATACTGATTGTAATCAGCAGGACAAACCACAGCGACTTTATGCTCCTCCGAATAGCGGACGATATTGGAGTTGATAACATAATCCGCATCGTCGCCTCCGCCGCCATGCAGAAGCCACAGGGTCTGATATTTCAATCCTTGGCGATAATACTCTTTCGCGCTCATGCCGTTTGCCGCATCCCTTACGCTGTACGTTGGCAGGCAGATCGTAACAGTTGCCTGCTGTGCCAATGTTTCGGAAAAGAAATTGAAACGAATGACTGACATAGTGAATCCTCCGCATACCTTATTCGTATTCCAGCATACCCGAAACGCTTGTTGTTTTCAAGCATTTTGTATCATGATGTATAGACTTCCTGAAGTGTCTGATACATGTTTCCGCATCTTCAATGCTTCCAGCCAACGTAAATCACAGACTGCCTGTTGCTGTTCCGGCAAATGAAAAGTTGCGCGCTTCTGCGTGCGGTGCAGGAAAAGATCTCCGCGAATTCCGAGATTTATCGTTCCTTTAGGACTTTTTTAACAGCCTCTTTCTGCAACTAAAAACTTGCAGGTTATTTTCCTGTGTACTTCTTAAAGATCAGAATCGTGCTGATGACGCTTCCGACAGCTACGCAGAAAAGACCCGTGGTAAGAAGCCGCTTTCCATCCGGAATTCCAACTGTGTCCCTGAGTATTGACAGCACCACAAAAACGATCCCTGCAGCATCAAACAGCATTATAAGTACCGGAAAAAGCCAGCGGATATGTTTATTTCTCTTCATTCCGGCCACCTTCCCGGCCAAGAAGGCGCATCTTAAATGAGTAAAACTTCGCCATTACTCCCGTTGCATACAGAATTCCAAGTACCATTGCTCCCAGAGTAATACCATATGAAACTCCTCTTATAAACCCGGTCCAGAAAGTATCCCCTGTATCCAGAAATTCCATCACCAGATTCAGGATCAGCGCAGCAATTCCAACTGCAAAGAAAACCAGTACAACTGTCGTCCTGCGCTGCTCATTTACATTGCTGTATTCCGCTACCTTTAATACAGTCTCTTCAAGCTCCTTGTTCATCTTTGTTTCTTTCCTTTCTGCGTCCAGTATTTCCCGGAGATCAACGGAATATAGATCAGCAAGTTCTATCAGGATATCCAGGTCCGGCATATTGCTTCCCGTTTCCCATCGGGAAATAGTCCTGCGGGCAACCCCAAGCTGTTCGGAAAGCTGTTCCTGTGTCAGTCCTTTTTCCTTCCTGAGTTCCTGAAGGAATTTCCCGATTTTCATCTGATCCATCGTTGACCTCCTGTTTTCTGTGCCCAGCATAGCGCCGGAATCAGCTGAAGAAAAGGACACAAAGTGAGCATTTTCAGTCTTTCTTTCAATGAGACATGGGGTGTCTCAAACATATTCCTAATACTCTGTGTTAATCCCGCAAAAACCTTTATCGTTCTTCTTCGTGGAAAGTATTGATTACTTCCATTCCGAAAATCTTTACGGTAATTCCGGCTGTCCGACTGTTCTCATCTCTGCCGAATCCGTTCCACTGGGTAACGCTGTATACAGGAATCATTGGCTGCAGATAAAGTGAGCCGCCGTCTTTGATCCGAGAAGGAAACGGAACCAAACTCAACAGCAGAAGGACAACTGCAACAATAATCAGCAGCAGCTTCCAACCCGATTTTCTATTATCTTTTCCTTCCATAAGTTTCACCAATCTTCATCCATCAGTGCGGACATGCCTTCTGCTTCATCAACCCATGAAGCATCGTATTTAACTTTCTTCATCGGACGGCCGCAGTTCGGACAGGTCTTGTATGGAATGTCAGATATATACCTGCAGGAAGAGCAGATATATTCGTCAGAGTCAAACAGGTGCGTCTTCTGAATCCAGTATGCTGTTTTCATTCTGTTTTTCCCGTCTTTCCAGAGTTTCATACAGGCCTTTCCAGCCTTGTTCCAGTTCCTTCACTGAATGTGCATCAATTCCCCAGACGACCCCGGCAGAAGGAGGAACCAGCTTCCAAAATTCCGGCCAGTAGTTCCTTTTCCGGTTCATCGATGAATAATTCCGTTCGAGATATACATTATATTTCTGCGCTGTCCGGATGATCTGTTCCGAACATTCTATTTCCTCTTCTCCAAAATCTTTACCCCTCTTGAAAGTACGATCCGGGTGAGCAAGGACACAAAATAATCCTGTTTCCATCCCCTGAACGATCGCTTCACAGATCCCTTTTGCTTCCTGAGACCGATCTGTATCCTCGTAGCTGGGATGTCCGTCCGGTTTCTCGTAAAAATGCTGACCGAGAATCAGAAGGTCCATTCCTTCCATCTCCGACAGTTCCCGATAATACGACGAAAAGGATGGAAGATAATCCGCTTCTAGTCCGCATACGACTTCGATCCTGCCGGAATACTTCTCCTTCAGATGCTTCATGGAACGGATATATTCAGGGAGATCTTCTATTTCCATCCGGTTTAAAAACCGGTTTCCCGGAAAAGGTGAATGATCCGTAAATACAATTCGCGCCGCGCTGAGTTCTATCGCCTTTTGGACGTATGCCTCATCCGGTTCATCACCGGCATGTTTACACCGGAAAGTATGAACATGAAACGCCTCTTTTTCGAGCTGTTTATATGTCTTCATTTGGTTTCTCCATGCGTCGGGTACCGGCTCTCCAACCTGTCTCATCCTGCTGATAATCTTCGCTTTTTCAATGTACTGTCTGTTTTTCGTTTCCTTTCGATCCTGCATGTGAGAACACCGTAATTGATCCGGATCAGTCTCTTCGGAGTTTCTTCGGCAGCCAGATATGCCACTTGGGCGCTTTCGGCATGAACCTGAACTTGATCAGCGACCGGATCACTCTTCTGTGTATGACTGCACTGGTCAGGATGATAACTCCGACAATGATCAAAACAATAAATACCGGTTTCATTTTTCCCGCTCCTCCTTTTTTATTTTTCTAGATATGCTCTCTCAAAACCCGCTTATGAACGCCCTGCCGGTCAGAAACAGGTAAATGCGCCGTCGAGGATGAAATCGGCGCCTGTCGTAAAGCTTGATGTATCGCCGGCGAGATAAACACAGATGGATTCCAGTTCTTCCGGCTTGCCAAGCCGGCCCATCGGCGCCATTGCATTCCACTGTGCAATCAGCGGCTGGAGCGTCGGTGAAGAAAGCGTCAGATCGGTGCCGATGTAACCCGGGCTGATGCTGTTCACGCGGACGCCGCGCTTCGCCCACTCGATAGCCAGGGATTTTGTCAGCTGGATAACACCGGCTTTCGAAGCGTTGTATGCGCACTGAGGCTGCGGAACATTGACGATATGCGCAGACATAGAGGCAGTATTGATGATTGAGCCGCCGCCGTGAGAAAGCATGTATTTCCCTGCCGTCACATCCGTCAGAAAGACGCCGTTCAGATTGACATCCAGATTCTTCTTCCACTGGTCATAGGTCATTTCCTCTGCCGGCGCGTTAATGCAGATGCCCGCGTTGGCATGGCAGAAGTCCAGGCCGCCCAGCTCGGCAACCACGGTGTCCACCATCTTCTGAACGTCCGCCTCGTCGGTCACGTCACACTTGATG
>CACYBV010000192.1 GCA_902772745.1 uncultured Eubacteriales bacterium | reverse complement strand
CGGATCCTGTTTTCGGCATCAGCCGGGAAGAAATCGATACGCTTCTCGACCCCGCGAAATACATCGGCGCCGCGGATCTGCAGACCGATGATTTCCTGAAAAAAATCGTCCGTCCGATCCTCAGGGCCAATCCGGACGCGCTGTCCCTGACGGCGGAGATCAGTGTATAATGATCCCGCATATGTGAACTGATGCAAAGCCGAATCCTGTAAAAGGAATTAGCTCCCGGACGGTAATTCCGGCTGTACTTGGGATTGAAAGTAAGTGAAAGGGGAAAAATATGGCAATCTTAGTAACCGGCGGCGCCGGATATATCGGCAGCCATACCGTAGTGGAGCTCCAGAACCGGGGCTATGACGTAGTGGTTATCGACAATCTCCAGAATTCCAGCGAAAAGGTGCTCGGAAGGGTCGAGGCGATTACCGGGAAGAAAGTACCCTTCTGTCTCACGGATATCCGCGACCGGATCGGGCTCGAGGAGGTTTTTTCGAAATACGAAATTGACAGCGTGATTCATTTCGCAGGTCTGAAAGCCGTCGGTGAATCGGTCGCAAAGCCCTGGGAATACTATGAAAACAACATCGGCGGAACTCTGGTGCTGCTTGACGTGATGAGAAGACACGGCGTAAAGGATATCATTTTCAGTTCCTCCGCGACAGTCTACGGCGATCCTCTGGAGATCCCGATCACGGAAAACTGTCCGAAGCAGCCCTGCACCAACCCCTACGGCTGGACGAAATCGATGCTCGAGCAGATCATGACGGATATCCAGGCGGCGGATCCCGAGTGGAATGTGGTGCTCCTGCGCTACTTTAACCCGATCGGCGCCCACGAGAGCGGAACGATCGGCGAAAACCCGAACGGAATCCCCAACAACCTGATGCCCTATATTACGCAGGTCGCGGTCGGGAAGCGCGAGATCCTGAACATTTTCGGAAACGACTACGATACGCCGGACGGCACCTGCATCCGGGACTACATTCATGTTGTGGATCTTGCTTTGGGACATGTGGCTGCGATTAAAAAGCTCCAGGAGAATCCGGGACTCTTTGTCTGCAACCTCGGCACCGGCATCGGCTACAGCGTTCTTGACGTCGTGAACGCCTTCATGGAGGCCAACAATCTGACGATCCCCTACCGCTTTGCTCCGCGGCGCCCCGGCGACGTGCCGGTAAACTATTCGGACCCCTCAAAGGCGCTTCGGGAAATGGGCTGGAAAACGCAGTTTGATCTCCGGAAGATGTGCGCGGACTCCTGGAACTGGCAGAAAAACAACCCGAACGGGTATGAGGATTAGGGGCTTGATTTTCCTGAAGAACTGTGGTATATTTTTAGGGCTGTTCCTTTTTTCGGAACAGTAACCAGCATCAGAAACAGAAAGGCGGCAGTTTTATGAGCCAGGAGAAGGTTGATCAGTACAAACAATCAAAAAAGAACCGGAAAGAAGAGATCGCGAAACAGAAGAGAAATGCAAAAATGCGCCAGATTGCCGTCTGGGTGGTGATTGGGCTGCTTCTGGCCGGCCTCGTTTTCGGTATTGTGATTACGATTGTCAATCAGCGGAAAAAGCAGGCTGCGGATGAATCCGCCCAGGCGGATATGTACCAGGAGTCGAATTTCCTGCTGCAGGATTTTGCCGATATCCAGGGAAATGAAACCGAAGCTGAAACGGAGCCCGCAGAGGAAAGCGCTCAGGAAACTGCAGAAGAATAAGCCCAGACATACAAAAAGAAGAGACTGCCCGGATCTTCGGAGAGCCGGGCAGTCTTTCTCTGCGTCTTAAAAAGAGGAGCCCCCGAGTTGGTTAGGCTCGGGGGAATTATGAAAAACATTTAGAAAATCAACCACAAATGAAGAAGTAATTTCTGCTCTCGCTGAATAAAGAATAAGCCATAAATATGAATAAAATATGAACGCCATATAAACATACTGTAAATTCGTACAAAACCATAAATTGTTTACAGATGTTTTATGGACAGAATCGACAAAGGAAGGAAATCCCATGGGAAAACAGGTCTGGGAACCCTGCAGTATCTTATCGCCGGTGCCCGCGGTCCTTGTTACAGTGCGGGGAAAATCCCAAAAGGACAATGTACTGACAATTGCCTGGTGCGGAACGGTCTGTTCTTCGCCGGCGATGGTTTCGATCTCGGTGCGGAAGGAGCGCTTTTCCTATGAAATGCTCCGGGAATCCGGCGAGTTCGTGATCAATCTCGTGACGGAAGAGCTTGTACGTGCGGCGGATTACTGCGGCGTACGCTCCGGAAAGAACGAGGACAAGTTCATAGCCGCCGGCCTGCATAAAGCGCCGGGCACAAAAGTTGCTGCGCCGCTGATTGCGGAAAGTCCCGTAAACATCGAATGCCGTATTACGGAAATCCGGGAGCTCGGATCGCACGACCTGTTCCTCGCGGAAGTCGCTGCGGTGGACATCGACGAAAAACTGCTGGACCCGAAGGGCCGGCTGATGCTGGATCGGGCCGGCCTTGTCGCGTACGCACACGGACAGTATTTTCCTCTCGGGGAAGCGATCGGGTCTTTCGGGTACTCGGTGAAAAAGAAACATTAACCGGATCGGGCATATGTTACAATTTGTAATCTGATCGAAAAAAACTTCACATTTTCGTAACATTTCTCTTTACACGCGGGGAATTCTGTGATATACTCGGATTACTCCCCCTAAAAGAACCAAAAATATAAATCCTGTGCGGGGAGACTGCTTTTTCCCGCTTCGGGATGATCGGAGCATAGAAGGATATGATGGAATTTGTTATAAAAGGCGGTAAGCCGCTTCACGGGGAAACAGCGATTGCCGGCGCGAAAAATGCGGCGCTCGGACTTCTCGCGGCTTCCATTATGGCGGACGAGGATGTGTTTGTCCGCAATATTCCCGATGTGAGCGACGTCAATACGCTTCTTGAAGCCATCGCGGATACCGGCGCGCGCGTAAAGCGCATTTCGCGTCATGAAGTTCTGATGAACGGATCCTCGATCCGAAGCTTTATTGTCAACAACCGCTATATCCGCAGGATGCGCGCGGGTTACTATATGCTCGGGGCGCTTCTCGGCAAATATCACTATGCGGAGGTGGCGCTGCCCGGCGGATGCACGATCGGCAGCCGCCCCATCGACCAGCACCTGAAAGGATTTGAAGCATTAGGCGCAAAGACCAGTATCAGAAACAGCATGGTGCTTGTGGAAGCTTCCGAGCTTCACGGCTCCAATATCTATTTCGATACGGTGACGGTCGGCGCAACCATTAATGTCATGATGGCCGCGGTTTTCGCGAAGGGCCGGACGGTCCTCGAGAATGCGGCGAGAGAGCCCCACGTCGTTGACGTCGCAAACTTTTTGAACAGCATGGGTGCCCGGATTAAGGGAGCGGGTACCGATGTGATCCGGATCGACGGCGTGCAGAAACTTCACGGGACCGACTATTCGGTGATCCCCGACCAGATCGAGGCCGGCACCTTTATGGCAGCTGCGGCCGCGACCCGGGGAAATGTACTTGTTAAGAACGTCATTCCGAAACATCTGGAATGCATCAGCCAGAAGCTCCGGGAAATCGGCTGCGAGGTACAGGAGTATGACGATTCGGTACGGGTGATTGCAGAAAACCGTCCGCTTCGCTCAGCGAAAATCAAGACGCTGCCGTATCCGGGATTCCCGACAGACATGCAGCCGCAGATTGCGGTCGTCCTTGCTACCGCCAGGGGCACGAGCACGGTCAATGAAACGATTTTCGAAAACCGTTTCAAGTATGTCGATGAGCTGAACCGTATGGGCACGAACATTTCCGTAGAAGGCAATATCGCAATCATTACCGGCGTTCCGGAGCTTAAGGGCGCACAGCTTGTCGCCCCGGATCTTCGGGCCGGAGCAGCTCTGGTGATCGCGGCGCTTGCGGCGGACGGAGAATCGGTTGTGGAGGAGATTAACTATATCCTCCGCGGCTATGAGGATTTTGTGGAAAAACTGCAGCTTCTCGGAGGCAGTATCGGACTTGCCGAATCCGAAGAGGAAGCAAGGAAATTTTTCCTGAAGGCAGGAATTGTCTGAAACCGAATGAAACTGAATACAGCGCGGCCGCTCCGTCTCATCGAAGCGGCCGCTTTTTTCTGCGGGGAACATAAATATCTGACTGGAATCCGGCAACTCCTTATATCTATGATGCCTCATACGGCGATTGAGAAAGGCACCCCGCAGACGTCCTTTCGAGGGCTTTTTGGGAACGCTGACCGCTTTTTCTTCCTGACAATATGCTTTCCATTTACATATACCGTGAAAACGGCCGGGGATGATTCTCGGATGCGCAAAGCTTTTTCGGGGTTCCATTTTCTCCCCCTTTTGCTGCGCCTGATTTGATAAGATCTGGTACAGAAAAGATCATATTCCTTGTGATGCAATAAATCCATGACGGGTGCCAGAACTCTTCCCTGATCGAGCCCTCCTGACGGCGGAATCCCCGAAATACATGATCTCTTTTTACCGTAAGGCACGGTGCGGCCTGTTTCCTGATTTCCGCCGGGACGATTTTCTGTCGGGTTCAATGTAGCAGAGACGATGAAAAAATACAAGGCTTTTTGCGCAGTAAAACAGGAAAAATATCATACGGACCAAAACATTCTCTACAATCTGCGGAGACTGCCCGGGACTTTCTGCACAGGCTGTGCACGGAATCCGGAAAGAAAAGGACACCGGATGATTTTGGGGTAGACAAAAAGCAAAAAATAATCTATCATTAATTTCGGACTTTACGATAAATCTCCCGAGGATATCGGCGCAGGAAGGAGAAAAGTATGCTGTCACAGGAAAAACTGCAGGAATATCTGTCGTTTCTGATGCAAAGCGCGGCGGATTTTGCGGAAATATTCGAAGAATTTGAGGAAAACGAGACGATCGGGACGCTGGACGGACGCGTGGAAAAAGCAGAGCGGCAGATCGTTTCCGGGATCGGGATCCGCCTGTACCGGGAGCTCCAGTCGGTCTACGGATATACAAATGAGACCGACGAGCAGTCGGTTTATTCACTGCTTTCGGATCTTCGCGATGCAGTCGGCGAAAAGAAAGAATCCGGGGACCCTGTTCCGGTGCTTCTGCGGCGCGTGGAATATGAAAACCGTCACCCGGTGCGGATCGATTACCGCAGTGTTCCCCTTGAGGATAAGGCGGAACTTCTGTTCCGGGCGGAAGGGGCAGCGAAATCGGAGGATCCGCGGATCACAAAAACCACAGGCCGGATGCTGAATGTCCGTGAGGAAGTGCAGATTTCAAACAGCGAAGGCCGGCTGATCTCGGATGTGCGCGTGCGGACGCGGATGTTTGTCGACGCCTATGCGAAGGAGGGGGAGATCATGATGAGCGGCGGCGCGCGCCCCGGTGCCGGCAAAGGCCTCGAATTCTATGAGGAACGCACTCCGGAGGAGATCGGAAAGGAAGCCGCACGCCAGGCGATTGTGATGCTGCAGGCAAAGGACTGCCCCTCCGGCAAAATGCCCGTCGTCATCGACAACGAATTCGGCGGCGTCATTTTCCACGAAGCCTGCGGGCACGCGCTGGAGGCGACCGGCGTCGCGAGGAACCAGAGCATTTTCGCGGGAAAGAAGGGACAGCGGATCGCTTCTCCCTGCGTAAGCGCGGTGGACGACGGAACGATCGTAAATGCCTGGGGCTCGCAGAACATCGACGACGAAGGCAATTTCCAGAAGAAACGCGTGCTGATCAGAGATGGAATCCTTGAGAGCTATATGATCGACCGCCTGAATGGCCGCAGGATGGGCGAGCCGTCCACCGGTTCCGGCCGCAGGCAGTCCTATAAATACGAACCGACATCCCGCATGTCCAATACCTTCATCTGTGCGGGTACGGACAGTTTTGAAAGCCTGTTTGAAGGCATCGAACGCGGCCTCTATGCCAAGAAAATGGGCGGCGGTTCCGTGAATCCGCAGACCGGCGAATTCAATTTCGCGGTGCAGGAGGGGTATCTCATCGAAAACGGAAAGATCAGCTGTCCTGTGAAAGGCGCGGCGCTGATCGGAAACGGCGCGGAGATCCTGATGAATATCGATAAGGTCAGCGATAATCTCGCACGCGGCCAGGGTATGTGCGGATCGATGTCGGGTTCGATCCCGACGGATGTCGGACAGCCCGCGATCCGGGTTTCATCGATTACGGTAGGAGGTACGGCAAATGAATAAGGAGCTTTGGATTGCCCGTGCAAAAGAGCTCGGGATCGATGAACTGGAAATCTACGAAATGCTGCAGTCGGAGCGGTCGCTTTCCTGGTATGAAGGGGAAATGGACAGCTTCACGACAAGCAGGGTACTCGGGACTTCGCTCCGGGCGCTCAAATCGGGAAAACAGGCGGAAATGGCACTGGAACAGGCCGACGATGCGGCGATGGATGAGATCCTCGGATCGCTGCTTTCACAGGCCGAGGCCGTGAATTCTTCGGATCCGGCGGCCCTCCGTGCCCCGGAAAAAACCGAAGAAGTACAGGGCAAAAAGCATTTTTCAAGGCCCTCCGTTCCGGAAATCAAGGCGGTGCTTCAGGAACTTCAGGAGAAGATCCTCGCGTCCGACCCGCGGATTTTCCAGGTTGGATCCGTTTCATGGCAGGACAGCTCGGAGATCAGGAGAATCAACAATTCCCTCGGTCTTTCCGTGGAGGAAAACAGCACGGCCCAGGTCATTATGGCAGAAGCCGCCGCAAAAGAAGGCGAAGAGATCAAGACGGAGTACAAGGTCGAGGTCGTTGAAAGCCTTGCGGATTTCGACAGGGACCAATTCGTATCAGAGCTTTCGGAGGAACTCCTCGGAAAACTCGGCGGAAGGAGCCTTCCGACCGGAAGATACAAAGTGATCCTCGAGAAGAAAGCGATGACGAGCCTCTTTACCGTCATGACGCCGATGTTCTCCGGCGAGGGGATCAACAAGGGGATTTCGCCTCTTAGGGACAAACTAGGACAGCAGATCTTTTCGGAGCTTGTTACGGTGATCGACAATCCCAGAAACACAGACGCTTTCGAGATTGCGAATTACGACGACGAGGGCTGCCCGACGAGGAGCAAGGAAGTCGTCTCGAAAGGTGTTTTCACGACTGCGCTTCACAGCACAAAATCCGCAATGGCGGCCGGCACCGAAAGCACCGGAAACGGTTTTAAGGGCAGCTACAGCGCGCCGGTCACGGTCCGTCCGAAAAACTGCATGATCGTTCCGGGAGAAAAAAGCCTTCAGGAACTGCAGGAGGAAATGGGCGAAGGACTTGTAATCACGGATCTTGCCGGTCTGCACGCGGGGATCAACCCGGTTACGACGGACTTCTCGCTGCAGTGCTCCGGATATTATGTGAGAGACGGGAAGAAGGATTTCGGCGTGAGCCTTGTGACGGTTGCCGGGAATTTCCTTGATCTGATGAAGGAAGCAGTCGCAGTCGGTTCGGATCTTAAATGGTCTTACCGGCCGGTTGCCTGCCCTTCGGTGCTGTTTACAGGCGCCGCGATCAGCGGGGAGTGACGTCCGAAGCGGAAAAAGGAGAATACCATGAACTTAAAAAACAGAGATTTCTTAACTTTACTCGACTATACCCCGGAGGAAATTCTTTACCTCCTGGACCTCGCGTCCGAGCTCAAGGCGAAAAAGCACGCAGGCATCCTCCACGATTCTCTTCGCGGCAGAAACGTCGCGCTGATCTTTGAGAAAACTTCGACGCGCACACGCTGCAGCTTTGAAGTCGCGGCGCATGACCTGGGGATGGGAACAACCTTTCTGAACCCGCAGGACTCCCAGATCGGAAAGAAGGAAAGCATCGCCGATACCGCGCGCGTGCTCTCGCGGATGTACGACGGCATCGAATACCGCGGCTTCGGGCAGGAAATTGTGCAGGCGCTCGCGGATTATTCGGACGTTCCGGTATGGAACGGCCTTACGAACGAATTCCATCCGACGCAGATGCTGGCGGACGTGCTGACGATCCGGGAGCATTTCGGGCGGATTCAGGGCATTAAACTCGCGTATTTCGGTGATGCCCGCTACAATACCGGAGATTCGCTGATGGTGGTTTCGGCGAAGCTGGGCATGAATCTTGTGCTCTGTTCGAACCCGAAATACTTCCCCGATCCAGGGCTTGTTAAAAAGTGCAGGGAAATCGCGGAAGAAACCGGCGGCTCCATAACGCTTTCCGACGATCCTGAAGCGTCCGCAGAAGGCGCCGATGTCCTCTACACGGACGTCTGGGTCTCGATGGGCGAGCCTGAGGAAATCTGGGAGGAACGGATCCGGGACCTCGCGCCGTACCGTGTGACGAAAGCTCTTATGGATCTTGCGGGCCCTGAGGCCATTTTCCTGCATTGCCTGCCGTCTTTCCACGATCTCAACACCGGGATCGGACGGCAGATCCATGAAAAATTCGGCCTGACGGAGATGGAAGTTACGGACGAAGTATTCGAATCCCCGCAGTCGAAGGTGTTCGACGAGGCGGAGAACCGCATGCACACGATCAAGGCTGTAATGCTGGCCACACTCACGGACTGAGTCAGGGGGACAGCTTCGGGCATCCGGACCAGATCCTTTTGAAGGCGGATGCGAAGACGGCCTGCAGGAAAGCCGTTGTGAGCGCCGCTTTTCAGCCGGCCTCCAGGAATGTGATCATGCATGTGAAAAAGTGATCCGAAAACCGCTTGCATTCTGCAGATTTCTGTGATAGAATAATCAGGCTTGCCCATTTTGGGGCATCGACAGTAAGAATAGTCGGGACTACCTGTCGTTAAACAAAACCAGGACTGCTTAAAGAAATAGCCCGTATGACGGATTTTCGGTTATGCGGTAAGATCAAGCGGCTCCTTGTCCGGGGCCGCTTTTCATGTCCATAAAAGGAGAATCCATGTACTTTCTGAAGACCGAAGCCGTATTCGACTCGGCGCATTTCCTTGCGGATTACGAAGGAAAATGCAAGAATATCCACGGGCACCGGTGGCGTGTTGCTGCGGAGATCTGCGGGGACAGGCTGAAAACGGACCCAAAGGAGCGGGGAATGCTTGTGGATTTCGGCGACCTGAAAAAAGTGCTCCGGTCTCTCTGCGAAGAACTGGACCACTGCCTGATCATCGAGCGGGGCTCGCTTCGGGAAACGACGCTTCAGGCGCTCCTTTCCGAGAACTTCAGGATCACGGAGCTCCCGTTCCGGCCGACCGCCGAGAATCTCGCGAAGCTGTTTTATGAGAAAATGAAAGCGCAGGGCTTCCCGGTGCGGCGGATCAGTGTTTATGAGTCGCCTGAAAACTGCGCGTCGTATGAGGAGTGAGCGGTGAGGGTAGTTGAGAAATTCATCAGCATCAACGGCGAAGGACCGCGCGCAGGAGAGCTTGCGGTGTTCGTACGCTTTCAGGGCTGCAATCTGAACTGCGGTTACTGCGATACGAAGTGGGCAAACGAGCCTTCCTGCAAATTTACGGAAGAAAGCCCCGGGGAGATTGCAGCCTGGGTTTTCGGAACCGGCATACGGAATGTGACGCTCACGGGCGGCGAGCCCCTGCTGCAGGGGGAAATCAGAACGCTGATCGGACTTCTGCTTCATGAAAAGAGTGCGCGGAAAACGGTTTCTGAAACGCCGGCAGGCGATGCCGACAGCCGGAATGAAGAATCGCTCCGGGTCGAAATCGAGACGAACGGTGCCGTGGACCTGAAAACTTTTTCGGATATTTCTCCGCGTCCCGTATTCACGATGGACTGGAAACTGCCGGGCTCCGGAATGGAACGCTTCATGCTCTCCGGTAATTTTTCCTGCCTTCGGCCGGGCGATACGGTGAAATTCGTCTGTTCTTCCCGGACCGACCTGATGCGCGCGGCGGAACTGATCGGAAAATACCGGCTCACGGAGCGCTGTCACGTGGATCTGAGCCCGGTATTCGGCGAAATCGAACCCGCAGAAATCGTGGAATTCATGAAGGAACGCCGTTTAAATGACGTGCGGATCAGGCTGCAGATCCATAAGGTGATCTGGGACCCTGCGGCAAGAGGCGTATAATCCATAATTCAGTTCCCCGATGAATAAATGCGGACGGGTGAGGGTGTTTTACGATGATCAATACAGAGAAAATCAAATATCATATCCGGGGACTTCTCGAGGCGCTCGGCGACGATCCCGAAAGAGAAGGCCTTCTCGACACACCGGAGCGGGTCGCGAAAATGTATGCGGAAGTCTTTGAGGGCATGAACTATACCAATGACGAAATTGCCGGGATGTTTGACAAAACCTTCGATTTTTCAGGATCAGGCGAAGAGGATCCAAAAAGCCTTAAAGTAGACGACGACCCGGACGCTATGGAAGAGACAAACGCCGTCGTCCTTAAGGACATCGGCTTCTTCTCCTACTGCGAGCATCATCTCGCGCTGATGTACGATATGAAGGCGACCGTCGCCTATATTCCGAGAGGCCGCGTGATCGGGCTCTCCAAGATCGTCCGCATCGTCGAGATGGTCGGAAAGCGCCTGCAGCTCCAGGAAAGGATCGGGCGCGATATCGCGGACATTATGACGAAAGTGACCGGATCACAGGATGTGGCGGTCCTGATTTCAGGGAAGCACAGCTGCATTACGGCACGCGGCATCAAAAACCAGAATACGGTGACGGAGACTGCGGAGCTTCGGGGCGCGTTCAGAACCGACCCGTCGCTGCAGTTCTTCCTGAAATAAATAAGGCCGGAGTCGGCCGGATCAACGGAGAAACAGAAAATGGCAAAAGCAATGGTGCTCGCATCCGGCGGGCTGGATTCGACAACGGCGCTTGCCCTTGCGGTTGAAAAATACGGCCGCGATGAGGTGATTGCGCTGTCCGTAAGTTACGGGCAGAAACACGATAAGGAAATCAGGGCGGCGGAAGCGGTCTGCCGGTATTACGGCGTCCGGCAGATCTTCCTGGATCTCGCAAAAATTTTTCAGTACAGCGATTCCGCGCTCCTTCGGCAGTCCGATGAGGAGATTCCGCAGGAAAGCTACGGGGAACAGATTAAAAAAACGATGGGCAGCCGGCCGGTTTCCACTTATGTGCCCTTCCGGAACGGCCTGTTTCTGTCGAGTGCGGCGTCGATTGCCTTAAGCTTCGGCTGCGAGGTGATTTATTACGGCGCGCATGCGGATGATTCGGCCGGTGCGGCTTATCCGGACTGCTCTGAAGCATTCAACAAGGCGATGAATACAGCGGTCTACGAAGGCTCCGGACATCTTCTGCGGATCGAAGCGCCTTTTGTGGGCATTACAAAAGCGGATGTGGTGAAGGAAGGCCTGCGCCTCCGGGTTCCCTACGAACTGACCTGGTCCTGTTATGAAGGCGGGGACCGGCCCTGCGGGAAGTGCGCGACCTGCATCGACCGCGCGAAGGCGTTCTCGGAAAACGGAATTTTGGACCCGGCATTGCAGTAAGAGAAAGAAAGGATTCGTTCATGCGCGATAAAGAGACCGAAAACCTGAGCCTTCTCGGTGCGAAAAAGACCGTCTACCGGACGGATTACGCCCCGGAAGTGCTCGAAACTTTTGAAAACAAACATCCGGACAATGATTATTTTGTGAAATTCAACTGTCCGGAATTCACTTCCCTCTGTCCGATCACCGGCCAGCCGGATTTCGGAAATGTAACGATTTCCTATATTCCGGACCGGAAAATGGTCGAATCCAAAAGCCTCAAGCTTTATCTGTTCTCTTTCCGGGAGCACGGGGACTTCCATGAGGACTGCATGAACGTCATTATGAAAGACCTCATCCGCCTCATGGACCCGAAATACATTGAAGTCCGGGGCTGCTTTTACCCCCGCGGCGGCATCTCGATCGACCCCTACTGCAATTACGGACGTCCGGGCACGAAGTGGGAAAATCTTGCATGGGAAAGGCTCTCACATCATGATATGAACCCCGAAATCGTAAACGGAAGAGCCTGAATAATAACAAGAAAATTAAATATGAACGAAAAGTGAATATTCCGTGAAAAATTGCTTGCACTCTTGTAAACACCGTGCTATAATTAACCATTATTCGTGGGAGGGGCACTTTATTGCGCTAAAGCGATGGATGCCGGTTCACGGATACCGAATATGTGGACACCGGTTCAATACCGTTTGTTCAATAAATTTAGAGGAGGAAACAAAATGAAGAAGTTTCTGGCACTGATGCTGGCGGCAGTTCTGGCTCTGTCCACGCTTGCGGCCTGCACACAGAAGCCGGCTGAGACTTCTGCTGCCACCGAGGCTGAGACCGAAAAGGACACCGAAGCTGTGACCGAAAAGGCCACCGAAGCTGAGACCGAAAAGGCTACCGAAGCTGAGACCGAGAAGGCAACAGAAGCCGCAACCGAAGAAGTCACCGAAGACGAAGGTGGCGACGAAACCGAAGCTGAGACCGAAGGCGAAGACGACACCGAAGAGGAGACCGACGAGCCTGTCGCTCCGATCGAAAAAGACGACCGTCTTGCGGCTGACGTCTACAACGAAGAAGTTGACTGGGATGCATATCATGAACTTTCTGAACAGCTCTACGACGAGAACCTCGGCGAGTTCTATGATTTCTACAACGAAGCTCTTGCAGCCAGCAACAACTCCGAGCGCTGGGCTCTGATGGCTCAGGCGGAAGCGAAACTCATGGAAGCTTCCATGATGCTCCCGAACACCACCCAGGGCGG
>CACYBV010000191.1 GCA_902772745.1 uncultured Eubacteriales bacterium | reverse complement strand
GTCCCGGAGCCGCTCCATATGTACCATAATGTCGATCGCTGAACCGATCTGCGCACGAATCGCCCGAAGAGGCAGTTTTTCAGCCCCGGTCATCACCATGGTCTCGATTCTCGAGATCATATCTGCGCAGGAATTTCCGTGACCGGTAGAAAATGATCCGTCGTGCCCGGTATTCATGGCCTGAAGCATGTCCAATGCTTCCTCTCCGCGGATCTCTCCGACAATAACCCTGTCCGGCCGCATCCGAAGCGCGTTCCGAATCAGCTGGCGGATCGTCACTTCATATTCTCCCTCCAGATTCGCAGGTCTTGTCTCAAGCCGCACCAGGTTTTTGAGATTCCGGATCCGAAGTTCAGGCGAGTCCTCGATCGTGATGACTCGTTCCGATTCGGGAATCATCGAGGCAAGCGCTCCGAGAAAAGTGGTTTTTCCGGCTCCGGTCCCGCCGGAAATAAACATATTGTAGCCGCAGTGCACAAGAACCCGCAGGAATTCCGCTGCTTCTCCGCTGATGCTCTGCATGCGTACCAGGTCGTCCATTGAGATCGGGCTGTCCGGAAAACGCCGTACGGTCACGACCGGTCCGTCCGGTGCAATCGGCGGAAGTACAAGATTCACCCGGAGCCCTCCGGGGAGCATGGCATCCGCCATCGGCGTCGCTTCGTTCACCCGGCGGTTTACGGATGAGGCGATCTTCTGAACTATATCCGCAAGTTTCCGATCCGACAGGAAGTGTTCCGGATACTCCTCGATACGACCTTCTTTTTCAATGAAGATCCGGTCCGGACCGTTGATCATAACCTCCGTAACCCCGGGGTCCTTAAGTGCCAGGGACAGGACATCATAGCGCCGGACTGCAGAAAACAGAAGTTCCCGCTGCTGCAGCCGTTCTTCTTCCGACAGGCCGCTTTTTTCTTCCGCGAGAATCCGGTCAATCCGCCGATACAGTTCCTCATCGCTGATATCTTCGGAAAGATTCATCTCCCGAATGAGTTTTCCGTACAGTTTCTGCCGGAGGTTTTCCGGTTTCTCTTCTTTTTCGCATGTGTCCCGGCCTGTCCCTATCAAGAAGCCTTCCATGCTGCCAAAAAGCCCTGTTTCCGCTCTTCCCGATGCCTCCCCTGCCGTCTCCTGTCCCGCTTCGTAATCTGCGTCCTTTTCCGGGGACCGTTTCTGTTCCGCTTCATACCCGTTTTCCGCCTTCTTCAGGATTTCCCGGATCAGCGCCGGTATCGGCTGATATCGGAAGACCGTATCCCTGTCGTCCGTACTTTCCTCCTTTAAGAGAAGGACCCGAATCTCAAAAGCAGCGCCGGGCTCCTCCGGCAGTTCATCGGCAAGCACCAGCTGCACCGGACAGACCGGCCGAAGCTTTTGAAGAGCTTCCCAGGATCCCGCCAGTATGGTTTCATACGGAAAATCAGCCCGTCCGTTCAGCGCATCCGACAGCCGCTTCGCATAATTATTGTCCCGATCGATGATTCCAAGCACCGGTTTCAAAGAAAAGCCTCTTTTCCGGACAGCTTCCTGCCCCTGTCTAATACGGATACGGACATTTTAGCAGTTTTTTGCAAAATGTCCACCAGCATATTGTGTATACTTTTGAGGGAAAACGCGGGAAGCCGCAGGTAGGTTGCAAAAAATCACGAAAAAAAATTTTTCCGTGCAGCTGATCTTTCCTATTTGCAAAAGATGTGGTAAAATGATGTCACACTATTCCCTTTATAAGGAGTTCCTGTGAAAAAAGTCCTGCTTGCCGAAGCCGCTGCGGTCCTTTTGCTCGCGGCTGTGATGGCACTTCTTCTTTATCGAAAAACGCCTGCGGATATCCCGCTTCAGGACGTCCGTACCGCGCTCACAAAAAACGCTCCGCTCCCGGAGATGGAGCCCGCATCCGACATGCGCCTGAAGCGCGCTTTTGGACTGAACGCTTCGGATTTCCCAGAATATCTCTATTTTGCTCCGGACAATACCATGTCCGTCAACGAAATCCTGATCATTAAAACCGCCGACGAATCCCAGCTTCAGCTGATCACGGAGGCGTTTTCTAAGCGCCTTTCGGTCCAGAAAAAGAATTTTGACGGCTATGGGACCGACCAGACCGAGCTCCTTCTGCACGCAAAAACCGGTTCCGATGGCATGTACGCCTGGTTTATGGTCGGAAAAGACGCCGAAAACTGGCTGAAAACCGCAAAATCGATCTGGGAGGTGAAAAAATGATTTTTTCCAGCGTCACCTTCCTCTTCCTGTTCCTTCCGTTCACCCTGCTTCTCTACTACATTGTTCCAAAAAAACTGAAAAATGCGGTTCTTCTTGTGACAAGCCTCGTATTCTATGCCTGGGGTGAGCCGGTTTACGTCGTGCTCATGCTCTACAGCATTCTCCTGAATTACAGCATGGGGCTTCTGATGGACCGTTTCCCGCGCGCGAAAAAGGAAATCCTCGGTTTTACGGTCGCAATCAACCTCCTGATGCTCGGGTTCTTCAAATACTACGGCTTCCTGATGGAAAATATCAACGCGGTCTTCCATCTGAACCTGCCGATCCGCAGCCTTGCGCTTCCGATCGGCATCAGCTTTTATACCTTCCAGGCGCTTTCCTACGACATCGACCTGTACCGCGGCAAATTCCCGGTGCAGAAAAACATCGTCAAATTCGCGGCCTACATCACCATGTTCCCGCAGCTGATCGCAGGCCCGATCGTGCGCTACGAGGATGTGGAAAAGCAGATGGATCAAAGAAAGCTTTCCATGCCGCGTTTCGGGCGCGGCGCCGTGCGCTTTATCATCGGTCTCGCGAAAAAAGTGCTGCTTGCAAACCTCACCGGCGCGATTTTCGATCAGGTTCATCTGGCCGGTGCGGACATTTCCACACTCTCGGCCTGGACCGGAGCTCTGGCCTATACCTTCCAGATCTACTTTGACTTCTCGGGGTACTCAGACATGGCGATTGGGCTTGGGGATATGCTCGGCTTCCGCTTCATGGAAAACTTCAACTACCCATACGCCGCGGAATCCGTCACGGATTTCTGGCGCCGCTGGCACATTTCCCTCGGCACCTGGTTCCGCGAATATGTCTACATCCCCCTGGGCGGCAACCGCGTGAAGGTCTTGAAGCACATCCGAAATATCCTGATCGTCTGGATGCTTACAGGCCTCTGGCACGGTGCGAGCTGGAATTTCGTAATCTGGGGACTTTATTACGGGCTGCTTCTCCTGCTTGAAAAATATGTTTTCCTGAAATGGAAGATTCCGACTGCCGTCCGCCGGGTTTTCACGCTGCTTTTTGTCATCATCGGATGGGTAATATTCTCATCGGATACGCTGCCCCTAATCCTGACAACGATATCCGCGATGTTCGGATTCGCAAAAAAGGGTTTTGCCGATGGAACCGCGCGGTATCTCCTGCGGTCTTCCTGGCCGATTCTTCTCTTTGCCGCCTTCTTCTCGCTGCCGATACTGAAAAAGCCGCTGGAAAAGATGAAGCAGGGACGTGCGGGCGTCCTGTATATGTGCGCCGGGTATATTCTGCTTCTTCTGCTTTTGTCGGTTTCAATCGCCTTTTTAGTGACGGAAAACTACAATCCGTTCCTGTATTTCAGGTTCTGAGAGGTACTCTCTATGAAATGGTATCACCGCTATGTCGGCTTTTCGTTTATCTTAATTATCCTCTCCCTCACGGTAATTCTCCTCGTACGCCCCGACCGCGCGTATTCCCCAAAGGAGAAACGGAATCTTGCTCAGAAGCCCGGGCTCTCCGCGGGCAGTCTCGCAGACGGTTCGTTTATGGACGGCATCGAAGACTATGCTGCCGACCAGTTCCCTGCCCGGAATGCCCTGATGAGCATGAAAACCGGGATTCTCCGTGCTTTCGGCGACCGCGAATCCCAGGGTGTCTATCTCTGTAAAGACGAGAGCCTGATGGAGCGTTTTGACGCCCCGGATCCGGACAACAAAGAGGAAACCTTACAGGAAATGGCGGACTTTGCAGCCCGCCACGAAAACGCCGAATTCTATTTCCTCCTAGCACCGAATGCGATTGCTGTTTCGCCGGAACTTCTCCCGAAAAACGCCCCGACCGAATCCGAAGACGCTTATATCGACAGTCTTTACGCCGGCCTCGGAAAATCATATCACTGTGTGGATATCCGGGCGGACTTCAGTGCGCACAAAGCGGATACGCAGCTCTATTACCGGACCGACCACCACTGGACCACGGAGGGTGCATACATTGCCTATGAAAAGCTGTCCTCGGCGATGGGCCTTGAACGGAGCGTTTCCTTCCGTCCTTCCGTCGTCTGCAATGACTTTTTCGGGTCTCTGTCCGCAAAATCCGGCTTCACGACAGATATTGCAGATGCGATCACCGTTTACCTTCCGGAATACCCCGAGGACCGGATCGATAACTCGTACTACACCGTCACATATGCGGAAGATCTCCGGCGCACCGGTTCCTGTTATGAGCTCGGAGCGCTCGATACCGATGACCCCTATCAGATCTTTTTCGGTTCGAACCATCCTCTGTTCACGATAGACACGAGCCTGGACTCCGACAGAACACTCCTCATTGTCAAAGACTCTTACGCAAACTGCCTCATACCGTTTCTGATCCCCGAATACCGGCGGATCGTCGTTGTCGATCCCCGTTACTACTATGACGATCTGGATGCACTGATGATCTCGGAACAGTTCGATGAGGTGCTTTTCCTCTACAACGTAAATACGCTTTCCACGGATACCAGCCTGAAAACCGTGCTGAAGAATCAGCAGTAAGACCGCCGAGCCGCATTCCGGTATTTTCGTGCATTCGTTAATTCTCCTGTGCGTCGGCGCACACTGTTCTTCTTTATTGCAGGCTGCAAAAAGCCCCGGAAATCAGCATTTTGTCTGACTTCCGGGGCTTTCCTGGATTCCCGTAAAAATCATCAGAACAGATTGAACAGGTCTGCGTAAAGAAGACCGTAAATCACACCCCAGAGCACGCCGGTTGCAACCGCCGCGATAATAATCCAGGTGACGATTTTTTTCGTCCTGCTGGCGGACCGCTCCGCTGCAGCCTTTTCATCAGCGACTTTATTCGAAATCTGACGGCTGACGTCACCGGCAATCTGCTCCGCTGCCGCCTTTGTATAATCCGACAGGATGATGTTTCCCGGCTGGGCAACGGTCATGGGCGCTGCATAACGCACCATGATGTCGTCGCCGTCTTTAAGCGTCACCGAACTTTCGGCAAAACCGATCATCGAGCCGTAGCTGTGGGACTTGTACATCTTAATCTGGTAGGTTCCTGCAGGAAGGTCCACAAAACAGTCCACATTGGTGAGCTTCCCGACATTTTTCCCGTTGATGTCAAAATACACATCCCCGCCCTGTACTTTGGCCTCCGCATCCGTGCGGCGGAG
>CACYBV010000190.1 GCA_902772745.1 uncultured Eubacteriales bacterium | reverse complement strand
CATACGCCCAGACCTTCACAAAATGCGCGATATCGTGCAGGTTTCCGTTTGCATGCACGATCATTTCCTGCATGATTTCCGAAACTGTCATTTTCGTTCTCCTCTATTGTAAAACAGCTGCAGAAAACCACTCTCTGCTTCCTTCCTCCGGCTCAAACAGGATCACCCCTTCACCGCGCCGGATGTCAGCCCGGACACGATCCATTTCTGAAGAAGAAGCACGACAAACACAATCGGAACTGTAGCGATCACAGAAGCCGCCGCCATATCGCCCCAGGGAACGGTATACTGGCCGGGGAACATGGAAATCGCGACGGGAACCGTGCGCATCGAATCCTTCGTGACAAGGATCAGTGCAAACATAAACTCGTTCCAGGCTGTGATAAATGCGATGATCGCGGTTGTAAAGATGCCCGGCGCCGCGAGCGGGAAGATAATGCGGATGACCGCCTGGAAGCGGCTGCAGCCGTCGATCTGCGCGGCCTCCTCGAGATCTTTCGGAAGCGTGTCGATAAAGGCCTGCAAGGTCCAGATCGCCATCGGAAGCGTGATGATCACGCTCGGAATAATCAGTCCCCAGTAAGTGTTGATCAGGTGCATCTTCCTGAAAATGATAAACATCGGCGTCACGACCGCGATGATGGGGAACATATTCGCGAGAAGAATTACATTCCGCCAGAACTTTTTGAATCGGAAACGGATCCGCGAAAAAGCGTAAGCTGCGGGAAAGGCGAAAAGGATTGTCAGCACCATTGCGCCTAAAGCGACGATCACGCTGTTCAGAAGATAGACTTCAAGGTGGTGCTCCGTGAAGGCATAAGAGAAAAACTTCAGCGAGAAACGGGACGGCCAGAGTTCCGTCGGCATCAGGCTGATGTCCCGCGGATCCTTAAGGGAGGTCAGGACAAGCCAGTAAAACGGGAAGACCATCATGACGATAAATACTGTAAGCAGGAGAATGTAGCCGGCTTTCGCGGCAATGCGTTTTGCTTTCGGTGCGTTCATTCTGCCCTCCTACTCTTCCGCGCGTTTTCCGAGCACCCGGATATACAGGATGGAAATCGCGAGGATAATCAGCGTGATAATGGTTGACATGGCCGAGCCTTTGCCGTAATTCATGTCGGTAAAGAGATATTTGTAAGCCTGGTACAGAAGCGTCGAAGTGGAACTCGCAGGTCCCCCGCCGGTAATACCGAAGATGATATCAAAAATGCGGATCGCGCCCATCGTACGGAACAGAAGGACGATCAGGAGAATGCCCTTAAGGTTCGGAAGCGTGATATGGAAAAAGGACTTGATCTTCCCTGCGCCGTCGATCGCGGCCGACTCGTACAGTTCCTGCGGAATTGTCTGAAGTCCCGCCAGAAGCATCAGCGCAATGTACGGAAACTGCTTCCAGGCATCCGCGGCGACCACCACGAACATTGCGCTCCAGGGCTTTGTCAGCCAGGAGAAATCTGCTGAGCCTCCGAGATGCGACAGGATCACGTTCACAGGCCCCAGCTGATTGTTGAACAGGAACTGGAACATATAGGCGATGATGATTCCGGGAACGGCCCAGGGGATCAGGACGATCGTGCGGACAGCGCCTCTTGCGGCCTTTCCTGCCCCGTTCATCAAAAGCGCGCCGGTAAAGCCGAGGAGCAGTTCAAGTGCCATGGAAATCACTGCGAAAATTGCCGTATTCTTAAGGACCATCCAGAAACTGCTGTTTCCGAGGATCTCAATATAATTCTGCAGGCCGACAAAATGACGGTTTTTGGGATCCGTCAGCTGATAGTATTCGAAGCTGTAGGAAAACGTAATGATCACAGGAACGATGCCGATCGCGATGACAGCAAGAACCGCAGGCGCGATCAGCAGGTATCCGGTCAGGTTGTCCCTTTTTTCTCTGGAAATGTGTTTCTTCATACAGATCTGATTTCCTTATTTTGCGTTATGACAGGCGCAGAATGCGGACGGAAGCCGGAAGACGGCGGTTTTCTGACAGATGGGGACAGGTTCCGCATATCAGTCCGATACGAGGAAGCTGTCCCCACATATCTGTTTGATACCAGGGAGCTGTCCCTATGTATCAAAACTATTTCATCTTCTCCAGCGCTTCATTCAGCGCCTGATCCATAGCCTGCATGGTCTGGTCGTTCGGTTCGCCGCCGGCGAGCACCTTATGCATGTATTCCTGGATAATCGTCGAAACGGTCGGATAATCTCGAACCTGCGGCCGGGGCGCCGCTTTGTCCGCGGCAGATCTGACG
The DNA here is from genome assembly GCA_902772745.1 of uncultured Eubacteriales bacterium. GTDB lineage: Bacteria > Bacillota > Clostridia > Lachnospirales > Lachnospiraceae > UBA1267. Next base: position 3,502 of record CACYBV010000190.1, on the reverse strand, counting down.
GATGTGAGGTACGGAAGTGCCTCCAGGACTTCCTTGTCCTCGTAAACCTTTTTGTTTGTGGGGAAGGTGCTCCGCTCCGTCGTCGCGATTTTCTGCGCTTCATAGCTTGTCATGAATTTCGCAAGCGCGACCGCCGCATCCTTGTTGTCAGTATTCTTGTTGACTGCAAGGTTCCAGCCGCCGAGGGTTCCGGAAGACTCCGAACCGTTCGGGCCAACAGGAAGTGCCGCAACGCCGACCTTGCCCTGAACCTTGGACTCGTCAAGCTGGGTCCGCGCATAAGCGTAGGTCCAGTTCCGCATAAACAGCGCTTTGCCTTCGCTGAAAACGGAAAGCGAATCATCCGGCCGCCAGCCGAGTACATCTTCCGGGCTGATCCCGTCCGAAATCAGGCCTTTGACAAAATCAAGCGCCTCGTACGTATTCTCATTCGCCATCGAGAACCTGCCGTTCAGAAGGTCGTGACCGCCGTTCTGCTTGATGAATTCGAGCATGTTGCAGGGGGTCGGTTCGCCCTGGAACATCTGGAAGACAAAGCCGTAATCGATGCCGTCCTTTCCCTGATGCTCTCTGCACATTGACTGCAGCTCATCCCAGGTCGCCGGAGCATGATCCACAAGATCGTTGCGGTAATACATCAGTCCGACGTCCGTATAATCCGGAAACGCATAGGCTTTTCCGTCATAATAACAGGTTTTTAAAGGGCCGCCGAGGTATTCATCCTTCACGGCCTCGAGTTCGGTTGTCACGTCAAGGAGCCAGTCGGCCGCCGCAAACTGAGAAACCCAGATGATATCGCAGGCGATAACATCCGGATCCGTGTCGCCTGCTGCAAAGGAAGTCATCAGCGACTTCTTGACGTCATCACTGGCCCCCGGAAGCATCTGATGTTCTACTTCAACATCCGGATATTCCTTCTGAAATGCTTCCAGCATATGCTTTACGGCGCCTGTTGTGTCATTTGCGGTGACAATCGTAACCTTGCCTTCGATCTTGCCGCCGGTGCTCTTGCCGCCGTCATTCTTTCCGGAGCATCCTGTGAGAAGTCCGAGCGTAAGAACGGCCGCCAAAAGAACTGCACTGATTCTCTTCATGTTTTTCCTTTCCCCGGAAAAATAAATATCCCGGTCAAAGCCTTTTCGAATGATCGGATTAATCCGTCGAATTGAAAGAATTATAATATAGTGCGCTCTTTTTGGCAAGCATTTTGTGAACAATTCAGTAAATGTTCATAATGTTCCCCGATACTCCGGCCTTCCGGCTCCGCGTGAAAAGGCGGGGCAGGCATCAGTATATCTTTATTTTCTTCCCTTCTCTTACAAACACAGGGATAATCTCAAGCGGTGCGTAAGCCTTTACGGTCTGTCCGCCTTCAAACACTTTACCCGTAGCGCTCTCCACCCAGTTCGTACCGGCAGGCAGGTAAACCTCCCAGCTTTCGACGCCGGGTTTTGTCACAGGAGACACGAGAAGATCCGGGCCGAACAAATAGGCCTTTTCTTCTTTCCAGCTCTGCGGATCCTCCGGGAAATCGAAGAAGCAGGGCCGGATGACCGGCTCTCCGGTTTCGGATGCCTTCTTCATGACTTCGCGGATGTAGGGCCGCAGGTTCTCACGAATGAAAAGGTACCGGCTCATGATCTCATAGTTTCGGTCGCCGAAGCTCCACAGCTCGTTCGGTGCGCCGGAGGAGAGTTCCTGACGTCCGTTCTCTTTGATCACAACCTCTTTTACATACCAGGGCGAGCGCTCGCCGTGGAGACGGAAAACCGGAAGAAAACAGCCCCAGGCAAACCAGCGGGCCATCAGTTCCCGGAAGCCCTCATCCGTCGGATCGCCGCCGATGAAGCCGCCGAGGTCGCAGGTCCACCACGGAATCCCGGACATCCCCATGGAGAGTCCGGCCTGCAGCTGCTCTGAGAAGCCTCTCCAGGTACTCGAAATGTCTCCCGACCAGGTCAGTGCACCGAATTTCTGCGATCCCGCCCATGCGCAGCGTACAAGCGACATGATGTCGTCCCGGCCTTCGGCTTTCAGGCCGTTATAGAAGCCCCGCGCATATTCCTTCGGATAGATATTGGTCACCTGCTGAGCCGGTCCGGCAAAATAGCGCCAGTTGTCGAATTCATAAGGCCCGATCTCCGGTTCCGCTTCGTCCAGCCAGAAGATGTGCACGCCTTTCTCGTAATAATTCTTTTTCGCTACATTCCAGACATATTCCTGCGCCTCCGGATTCGTCGCGTCATAGTATACGGTCGAACCCATCCAGCCCGATCCGGATGCCGCATGCCCGCGGTCCGTACGCATCAGGAGCCCCCGGTCCGCCATCGGGAAATAATTCCGCGACCGCTCGTCTACCGTCGGCCAGATAGAAACAACGGTTTCTATGCCGAGTTCCTTAAGCTCTCTGATCATTGCTTCCGGGTCCGGGAAACATTCGGGGTCGAACTCCCAGTTGCCCTGCAGTGTCCAGTGGAAGAAATCGATCACAATCACGTCCATCGGAAGGCCGCGGCGCTTGTGCTCTCTCGCAACTGCCAGAACTTCGTCCTGCGTACGGTAGCGAAGCTTGCACTGCCAGAAGCCCATACCGTATTCGGGCATCATCGGCGTACGGCCTGTCACTTCGGAATAGTTGAAGAGGATGTCCGCCGGTGTGTCGCCCGCGGTGATCCAGTAGTCCATTTTCTTTGTCGAAGGAATCCGCCACTCGGTGCGGTTTGTGCCGAAATGCACTTCACCGACCGCAGGGTTGTTCCACAGGAAGCCATAGCCGAGACTCGATACATAAAAAGGAATGCTCGCCTGCGAGTTTTTATGCTGCAGATCGAGAACCATGCCCTTTTTGTCCAGTTTATTCTGCTGGTACTGGCCCATACCGAAGATATGCTCGTCATCGTTCGCCTCGAATATCGCAGTGAGCTGATAGTCCGAAGTTCCGGGGATTGCCTTGAGCTCGCGCGCAGGGACGCCGATCGGAACCGCATAGCGGGAGACACGGTTCCGGTTCCGCCAGTATTCGGCAAGAAGCAGCTCGCCTTTTTCATTTCTGAAGCTGATCCAGCCTTCTTCGTTGACTTCCGCCGTGATCTTTCCGTTTTTCAGGAAATACCTGGTGCCTTTCATGTGGTAGCGCGACCATTCTTCCGGGCGGTACCAGGGGTCGGTCATGTCGATCTCTTCCGTCGTGATCTCCGGGATAATCTCAGGAACCGGCTCCGACAAAGCCCAGTCGCGGGCGTCGGGCGCCGGTTCCGCACTCATCTGTACCCTGATGCTGTCCCTGCCCCAGGGCATAATCGTGAGGATGTTGACACCGTAGCGCAGGGTAATTCTGTTGTTGTCAGCGGTGATTCTCATAGTGTTCGTCTCCTTCGTGTACTGTGTGGTAAAATGCTGTTTTTGCATCGGCAGACAGCTAAACAGCCAGAAAAAACCTGTACGTTTTTTTTCTCCGCCTTCATCTACCGAAACTTTTTGGAATAGCGGACTGATAAAGTAT